>QQUL01000338.1 GCA_008501565.1 Armatimonadota bacterium | reverse complement strand
GACCACCGTCATGGAGGACTGATGCCACCAACGCAGCTGCGGGATGCCCCTACCGAGGCGGTTGAGGCGACGCCGGAGCTTGAGCGCGATGCCCGACGGGCAGACGCTCGTCGTGGATTCCTCATCGCCTCCCCGTCCCTGTTCTACCTCATCCTCTTCTTCGCAATACCCCTGGGGATTGTCTTTGTCTACTCCTTCGCAACGCGATCGAGCACTGGACTCACTCTCCTGGAAGGCTGGAACCTCGACAGCTATCGCAGACTGTGGGATCCCCTCGTCGGTGAAATCGCATTTCGCTCGTTGGTCCTTGCCACCTCGACAACGGCGATCTGCTTGCTTGTCTCATATCCGCTTGCCTACTACATGGCGACACGAACAGCCCGCACCAGGAACATCCTCTTCGTCCTCGTGATGATTCCTTTCTGGTCCAACTTCCTTGTGCGCACCTACGCCTGGCGGGTGTTGCTCGGTACGGATGGCCCGATCTCGCAGATCTCAGAGGGACTGGGAGGGGAGCCGATCCGGATTCTCTTCACGAACACCGCCGTTCTCATAGGACTCGTTTACGGATTCCTCCCGTTCATGGTACTTCCGCTCTACGCGGCGCTTGAGCGCATGGACTGGAGCTTCGTCGAGGCGGGACGGGACCTCTACGCGACGGGATGGACCGCCTTTCGAAAGATCACATTCCCGATCTCCATGCCAGGGGTCATCGCCGGTTCGATCCTGGTGTTCATCCCGACGCTCGGTGCCTACGTCACACCCGCCATCCTCGGTGGGGCCAAGACCACACTGCTTGGCGACTACATCGTCAGTCAATTCCTCGCGGCGCGGAACCAGCCGTTTGGCTCGGCGCTGTCGTTCGCGGTCCTTGCGGTGATGCTCGGGGCAACCATCATCTACTTCCGCTCGGGAGCCAAGAATCTATGAGCGTCGGCGTCCGCCCCAAGAGTCCCACGGAGCGCCTTCTGGCCGCAAATGCGTGGCTTGTGTTCGCCTTCCTGTACGCCCCGATCGTCGTCCTTGCGATCTTCTCGTTCAACGAGAACAGCAACGTTGGGATTTGGACCGAGTTCTCGTTCAAGTGGTATGGCGAGATGTTCCAGAACGCCGCGGTGATGAACGCGCTGAAGAACTCCCTGATCATCGCGGTGGTGTCGACAACCGTGGCGACCGTGCTGGGCACAGCAACCGCTGTGGCCCTTGAACGGTACCGATTCCGGGGTCAACGCTTCTACGACGGACTCGTGTACATGCCGGTGATCATCCCCGATGTCACGATGGCCGTGATGATGCTGCTCTTCTTTGCCACAGCATTCCGCATGACGAGTGGGTTTGGTTTCTCGTTCGGCCTCGGGACCATTTCGCTCAGCCACATAGCGTTCAGCATCTCGTTCGTCGCGATCGTTGTCAGGGCGCGGCTGAGCCAACTCGATCCGTCCCTTGAGGAGGCTGCTGCCGATCTGTACGCTGGAAGGTGGATGGCATTCCGCAAAGTAACGCTTCCGCTCATCGCTCCTGCCGTCGCTGGCGGGGCACTCCTTGCGCTCACCCTTTCGCTGGACGATGTCGTTGTGACCAGTTTTGTTGCTGGCCCCGGTGCGACCACGCTCCCGGTATATGTGTTTGGTTTGGTTCGACGCGGCGTGACACCGCTCATCAACGCCGTATCGGTGGTGATGTTGACTGCTTCGATGGTTCTGGTCGCGGTTTCGTTGGTGTTTCAGCGTGATCGCGGAGGAAAGCCGGTCTCTGGAGACACATGATGATGTTTTCCGAGCATGACAAAGGAAAAGGAATGAACATGATCAAGAAAGCACTGCTCATTGTTGCTGTGCTTGCCCTCGTGGCCGCGGCTTGTGGCGGAGACGACGAATCCGTTTCAGCCGCCAGCTGTGAAGCCGGGCAGGTAGATGGCAATCTGAACTTCTACAACTGGTCCGAGTACATCGATCCAGAACTGATCGAGGCGTTCGAGGCTGAATACGGCGTCGACGTCGTCGAGTCGTTCTACGAGTCGAACGAAGCCATGCTCGCCCAGATCCAATCTGGCGTGTCCTACGACCTGATCGTGCCATCGGATTACATGGTCAACATCATGATCACCGAAGGCTTGCTCGTCGAGTTGAACAAGGATGCAATTCCCAACTTCGTGAACATGGATCCCGAATTTACGTCACTTCCATACGACGATGGAGCCAAGTACTCGGCGGCGTATCAGTACGGCACGACCGGTCTCGGTGTCAATACCGCGTTGGTTGGCGATGACTTCCCGGTGAGCTGGGCCCTTCTGTTTGACCCGGAGCTGACGAAGGACTTCCCGGGCGGCGTCTCGGTGCTCAACGACCCTCGCGAAACGATCGGTGCCGCGTTGATGTACCTCGGCTATTCGTTGAACGACACGAACATGGACCACCTCAACGAGGCGATCGCGGTGATCCAGGCTGCGAAGGCCAACATCGCAACCTTCGACTCTGATCAGTACGACGAGGCACTCTCAACCGGATTGGTCTCGGTGGCGCACGGCTATTCGGGGAACATGATCGTATCGATAGGTGAGGCCGACAATCCTGACGACTTCGTCTACGTCCTGCCAGAGGAAGGTGCGACGCTGTGGATCGACAACATGGCGATCCCCACGAATGCGGTGTCGGTCTGTACGGCACACACCTTCATTGACTACCTACTCGACGCCGAAAACGGCGCAACCCTCACGAATTGGAACTACTACGGAAGCCCGAACGCCGCTGCAGTTCCGATGATTGAGGAGGAAGTGATCGATTTCTACGCCGACACAGCGTCTGCAAAGACCGAGGTCATTCAGGACCAAGGTGACTACGAAATCAACTACACGGACGCGTTCGCGGAATCGAAGAGTTAGCAGCCAGATGAACGGGGGTGGGCGGTTTGGTGCCGTCTGCCCCCGCTCTCGTTCTCGAGAGGTGAGACATGTCAGAGCGGAACTTCATCGGGGGCGAATGGCACGACCCGGCCAGTGGTGCGTTCGACGACGTCATCAATCCGGCGACGGGTGATGTGATCGCAGCAGCTCCAGCGAGCAATGCAGCTGACATCGATGCAGCTGTCGCAGCGGCCAAAGGTGCCTTCGGTGCATGGTCTTCGTTGACACCGCGCGAGCGTTCGGAGGTACTCCACAAGGTCGCTGATCGCATCGAAGAGAACATCGAAGAGCTCTCGCGCATCGAGTGTGAGAACGTCGGGAAACCCGTGTCGATCGTCGAGTTCGAAATGGACCTCACCATGGACAACTGGCGATTTTTTGCGTCTGCTGGCCGATTCCTGGAAGGCAAGGCGGCGGGTGAGTATCTGGACGGGTATACGTCTTTCACACGACGCGACCCCGTTGGGGTCGTCGGATCGATAGCTCCCTGGAACTATCCGCTCAACATGGCGACGTGGAAGCTTGGCCCTGCGTTGGCCGCGGGGAACACGGTTGTGATCAAACCGAGCGAGCTGACACCGATGAGCCTTTTGAAGCTCGGTGAGCTCGTCGCTGATATTCTGCCTCCCGGTGTCCTCAATATCGTGTGTGGAGATGGCCCGAACGCCGGGGTGCCACTGGTCACCCATCCCGATGTTGCGATGGTGTCACTCACCGGGAGCGTTGGAGCGGGGATTTCGGTTGCCAAGAACGCCGCCGACTCACTCAAGCGGGTTCATCTTGAACTTGGTGGCAAGGCACCGGTTGTCGTGTTCGACGACGCCGACATCGGCGCCCTTGTCGAGTGTCTCGGAGAGAACAGTTTCTACAACAGCGGGCAGGACTGCACGGCACCGTGCCGAGTCATCGCGAGTCCGGCTGTGTTCGATGACGTCGTCACCGGAGTGACTGAGGCTGCCGGTGGTCTGGAGGTTGGTGACCCGATGAGGGAGACAACGGAGATGGGTCCGGTGATCTCAGATGCCCAGCTCGAACGCGTCTCGGGAT
Source organism: Armatimonadota bacterium (assembly GCA_008501565.1). Taxonomy (GTDB): domain Bacteria; phylum Actinomycetota; class Acidimicrobiia; order Spongiisociales; family UBA5794; genus UBA5794. Next base: position 12,039 of record QQUL01000338.1, on the reverse strand, counting down.
TCGTGGACCGTGCCAGAGGTGCCGGTGCGGAAGTGACTGTTGGAGGCAAGCGTCTCGACTCTGACGGCTATTTCTACGCTCCGTCGATCGTCATCGGTGCGGCCCAGGATTCAGAGATCATCCAGAGTGAAGTCTTCGGACCGGTTGTCACGGTGCAGAGGGCGTCCGATGACGAGCTGATCGCATGGGCAAACGACGTGGAGTACGGTCTGGCTGCCAGTGTGTGGACAAAGGATGTGGGGCGGGCAATGGCAGCGTCGGCCGCGCTCGAGTTCGGCACCGTGTGGGTCAATGACCACATCCCGATCGTAAGCGAGATGCCGCACGGCGGGTTCAAGAAGTCGGGGTATGGCAAGGACATGTCGATGTATGCCGTGGAGCATTACACCGAGGTCAAGCACGTCATGGTCAAGCATTGAATCTTTCGGCACTCGCTGCCAGTGCCCTCTCGGGAGCGAAACCAGCGGTGTTCTGGACCGACTCCCCTGACGCTCCGAAACCGGCACCGTCCCTCCACGGGTCGTCCCGTGCCGACCTCGTCATCATCGGAGGCGGGTTCAGCGGTTTGTGGGCATCGATCCTTGCCGCCGATCGCAATCCCAGTCGCTCCGTTGTGTTGCTCGAGGCTGAGGAGACGGGGTTTGGTGCGAGTTCGCGTAACGGGGGATTCGTCGAAGCATCGCTGACACACGGCATCGCAAATGGCCTGAGGCAGTGGCCGAACGAGATGCGAGAGCTCCTGCGCATCGGCGACCAGAACTATCGCGACCTCCTCTCCTTTCTGGCATCGAACAAGATCGATGCGCGGATTGAGGAAACGGGTGTCCTGCACGTCGCAACGGCATCGTGGCAGCTCGACGAGCTCGCCGAATATCGCGAGAGCCTCGACCGATTCGACATTCCGTCCGAACGACTCACCGCCGACCAGGTACAGGCCGAGGTACGTTCGCCGACCTACGTCGGTGGTCTTCGCGATCCGGAGGGAACGGCGATCACCGACCCAGCACGACTCGTGTGGGGGTTGCGACAGGCTGCCGAGGCCCGCGGAGTGGCGGTCCACGACCACAGTGCCGTGGTTGGAGTTGAAAGCCAAGAGGCCGGTGTCGTCGTGCGTACGGCCGAAGGATCCGTAGCGGCGAGGAGGGTCGTCGTTGCAACGAATGCCTATGCCAGCCCCGTGAAGTCCATGCGGCGATACATCGTTCCCGTGTATGACTATGTGCTGATGACCGAACCGCTGTCAGCCGATCAGCTGAGGAGTATCGGGTGGGAGGGACGTCAAGGGCTGTCGGATGTGACCAACCAATTCCACTACTACCGGCTCACGCACGACAATCGAATCCTGTGGGGCGGATACGACGCGATCTATCGATACAAGAGTGCCGTCGGTCCCGAATATGACCAGGCAGGGGACACGCATCACAAGCTCGCAGAACACTTCTTCACCACGTTCCCGCAACTCGAAGGCCTGAGTTTCAGCCATCGGTGGGCTGGTCCGATCGGAACGACCACGCGCTTCACAGCAACCTGGGGCACATCCTTTGATGGCAACCTCGCCTGGGTCGGTGGCTACACGGGGTTGGGCGTGTGTGCTTCCCGATTCGGGGCGGCCGTTGCTCTCGATCTCGTAGATGGCCGTGACACCGAACTGACAAATCTTTCGATGGTTCGCAAGAAGCCGATGCCGTTCCCCCCAGAGCCCTTCCGCTACGCGGGCATCCAACTGACACGGCGTGCCCTTGCAAAAGCCGACGAAAAGGAAGGCCGCCGCGGCCCCTGGCTCAAGCTCCTCGACAAGTTCGGAGTCGGCTTTGATTCCTAGAAAGCTCTTAGCCTTTAACTAGGAATCCCGTCCCCCCGAGTGCGGGGAGGGGCCCGCTCGTGATGCTGGATTTCTTTTTCGGTCTTCCCTGTGGGATGCCCCCCGGCTTCCTCGCTGCGTCGGCTGTCGCAGACGTTGGAGCAGGCGCTGCGACGCAGGGGGGCCATCCGACGTCCGACGTCCGACTTCTGACGTCTGACTTCTGACGTCCGATTTCCGAGATCGGTCACATTGTTGATTGGCGTGGCGAGACGCCCGTGCCATCACTTCCGAAGGTGATGAGTGAGAACAGCCCATGGAAGACGAGAAGCATGGCCACCGCCATCGGTCCGTATTCAGGATCGACGGCGTTGGCAGAGAGGTTCGTCACGAGACCGGCCAGCACCCCCACCGTTCCAACGACGAGTGACAGGGTGCTGCCCACGAGTTGAACGTGTCGTCCGACCTCAAGTCGTGTTCCCAACGCCCCAGCCAGAACCGCCAGCGTGTAGAGGCCCTGGAGGATGAGGCCGACGCTCAGGACGGCGACCAAGGCCGGACCGCTGTCGACGAAGTACAGGACGGCGAGACCGACACCAGCGGTGGTGTTGATGATGGATAGGGTTGCGAGGATGGTGCGCATCAAGGTTCCTCCAATCAAACTTCTTGGCGCATGTGCGAACAGCCAACCGAATGTGACAACACTCAGGGGTACGAGTCCGAGCCTCCATCGGACGCGGCTGCTCCGATTCTGGATGAAGGCGAGTTCTGCTTGATGTGCCCGGATCCAGGCGTCAAACGGTGGGGGTACAACCCCAATAAGCACTCGGTAGATGTATCTCATGCCATCCCCTCAACGGGCCCCCTCGCCCTGGCTCGTTGCGGCGAGGACTGTGCGGCGAGGTACGCGGCTCCGGCTGATGTGAGGCGATAGAGGTGACGAGGTGGGCGCCCCTCGGTTGATGGCTGTTCCCACTTTGATTCGAGATATCCGCGTTCATGGAGCCTCATCAACAGTGGATATAGGGTTCCAGATGCAATGCCGTTCTCGGCTGAGAGGTCGTAGCCGTGTCTCCAACGCGTCGGATCACGTGCAAGGTCATTGAGGACCGCCAGCGTGTGGGGCGAAGGTCGACGGGGTGCCATACTCCAAATCTACATATATAGACTTCATCCGTCAAGCTAGCGTCTCGTCGGCTCGTGGAGCTTCTCGCTTCTGGTCGAGGAATCCTGTCGCCCGCTTGCCTTTCTCTTTCGTCCGCCGGGGGCTTGCCGGATCTGTTGTCGGTTTTCGTGTGTGGGACGCCCCCCTGCTTCCTCGCTGCGTCTGCTGTCGCAGACGTTGGAGTTGCTTCGCAACCCTGCTCCGCAGGGGGGCCATCCGACGTCCGACGTCCGACGTCTGACTTCTGACTTCTGACTCTGAGGCTCCCTACCGCGTTCCCCAGTTGTAGGTCTGCTTTTCGAGGCTCATGTAGGTGAAGACCTCGCTGCCGACGACGCCGGGAATCGCCCGGATACGATTCATGATGGCCATGAGGCCCTCCATGTCCTCGGCGACGACCTCGATCATCACGTCGAAGCGGCCTGCAACCACCACGACGTAGTCGACCGCGTCGATCTCGGCGATCTTCTTGGCAGTGGCGTCGAGGTCGCCTTCGAGCGTCAAGCCGGCCATGGCCTGGACGGTGAATCCGAGTGTGGTCGGATCAGTCACGGCAACGATCTGCATCGCACCCTCGTCGATCAGGTGCAATACCCGCTGTCGTACCGCTGCCGGAGACAGTCCCACGAGCGGACCGAGGTTCGAGAACGGCATTCGGCCATCGGACTGGAGGTGCCCGATGATCGCCTTGTCCGTGTCGTCGAGTTTCATCCGGCCATCTCCGCCAGTGATTGATCGAGCGCCGCCCGACTGACATCGACGATGATGTCGAATTCGTCCTCACCCGCGATCAGCGGCGGTGAGTACTGGATGATCGGTGCTCCGCGGCCGTCTGCTCTCGCGATCAGTCCCATTTCGAGCAGCGCGGGTTTGAGGTGCCCGATGAGTTCCGCTGCCTCGTCTGCCGTGAACGGAACCATGTTGGCTGCATCCTTCATGAGTTCGATGGCGTAGAAGTACCCGGTTCCCCGAACCTCAACAATATTCGGATGGTCGAGGAGGGTTTCGAGCTTCGCTCGGAACAGACCTTCATTTGTGGCAACGTGATCGATGATCCCCTCGGCCTCAAGCGCTTCGATGTTGGCAAGGGCCACGGCGCACGAGACGGGATGGCCCCCGAAGGTGATGCCGTGCCAAACGATGTCATCGTTTGCGCGGAACGCATCAGCGATGTGTGGCCGGGTGATGACCCCGCCAAGTGGTGCGTACCCCGATGTCACGCCCTTTGCGAACGTGATCATGTCTGGCACATAGTCGAACTTCTGACCACCGAACCAGGTGCCGAGGCGACCGAACGCACAGATCACCTCGTCAGAGACGAGCAGTACCCCGTATTTGTCGCAGATCTCTCGAACCCTCTGCCAGTAGCCGTCCATCGGGGTGAAGCAGCCTCCTGAGTTCTGAACCGGTTCCAGGAACACGGCCGCGACCGTCTCGGGTCCCTGGTCAAGGATGGCAGTCTCGATTTCGTCGGCAGCGTGCAGCGTGCACGGTCCCTCGCAGCGATCGCAATGCAGTTGGTTGGTCGTCGAGACATGGGTCACAAGCTGGTTGAGCATTGGCTCGAACGGGGCTCGAATCGGTGGAATACTCGTGATCGACAGCGCTCCGAGTGTGGTTCCGTGGTACGCCGTTTCACGCCCGATCACTTTCATCCGATCCGGCTCGCCTTTTGCGAGGAAGTACTGACGTGCGAGTTTCCAGGCGGACTCGACAGCTTCGGATCCTCCGGAGGTGAAGAACACGCGGTCCATGTCGCCGGGGGAGAGCTGTGCGAGTTTCGCTGCGAGTGCCGCCGCAGGTCGGTGGGCCATCCCCCATACAGGGAAATACGCCATCGTTTCGGCTTGCTTGCTTGCAGCGTTTGCGAGGTCCGAGCGCCCATGGCCGATCTCCGTGACGAACAGTCCCGCAAGCGCGTCGAGGTACCTCTTGCCGTCGCTGTCCCACACATAGCACCCGTCACCCCGCTCGATCAATACGGGACCGGTGCTTGGTATCTGGGCGAAGTGGAGCCAGAGATGGTCCATGGCCGCGGTACGCATGTCAGTCATCCTGCCTCCATCCGTTTGCATCGTTGTCAGAAATATAGTTCGTGACATCGTCACATGCACGTCGATTCGCTTGCAGGTGACGCCGCGTACCAACGTATCGCTTGTAGCGGGACGGGCGGTCGACCATACTGTCGTGCGATGTCTGAGATCGAATACCGAGTGGCCGAGGGTGCCTACGCCGATGCCATGGTCGAGCTGGAGCACCTGTGCTTTCCGAACCTCGGCGGTGACGATCTGCTCACGGTCGAAGGCATTCTTCTCCAGGAAGCGGTATTCCCAGAGGGTGCATTCATCGCACTCGACGGCGATCGGGTCATCGGAATGGGTTCGGGGATATTCGTCGACTACGAGATAAGCCAGCCTCAACATCACATGGCGGACGTCGTCGGCCACGAGGGAGTCGGCAACCACGACCCCGACGGAGATTGGTACTACGGGATCGACATCGCTGTCCACCCCGACTACCGGGGGCGGGGTATCGCGTCGAAGCTGTACCAACTCCGAAAGCAGGTGGTCATCGACCACAACAAGCGAGGGATCATCGCAGGAGGGGTCATTCCGGGCTTTGTGAATCACAAGCACGAGATGACTGCGGCAGAATATGTTGAGGAGGTTGCTGCCGGCCGTTTGGTCGACGCAACCCTGACTGCTCAGATTCGGAATGGATTCGAGGTGCGTGGCGTGATCGCCGACTATGTGCAGGATCCGACGTCGGACAACTGGGCCTCGTTCATTGTGTGGTTCAATCCCTGGTACCGAGACGACGAGACTGATGACGACAATCGGCATCCGGAAGAGGAGTGACGAGGCATGACTGATGGCACGTATCGGTTTGCATCGTTCCCGACCTTCGCGGGTCTGCCATCCGCGTCCTTGGAACAGGCCAAGGAACTGAGTCCTGATGTCGTGATCATCGGGGCTCCCATCGATTGGGGAGCCTCATATCGAGGCGGCGCCCGCTTCGGACCCAAAGCGATACGCGAAGCCGACTATCTGCCAGCGGACCGGACGCGTCCGCACCTTCCCTCAGGCATCGATCCGTTCGAGGTTCTCAAGGTGATCGACGTCGGCGATGTGACCGTCGCGCAGGGATATCTTGAACTCGGTCTCGAAGCCGTCGCGGATGCGGTCGCAACCATCGCGGCCATGGGCGCCGTTCCGATCATCCTGGGGGGCGACCACTCGATCACGTTTGGTAACGGCACCGGACTCGCCCGGCACCACGGTGACGGGACATTCGGGCTCGTTCACTTTGATGCCCACGCCGATACCAGCGCATCGACCAAGGCTCCCGGGGCCCTCCACTCCCATGGCACTCCCATGCGCCGACTCATCGAGTCGGGGGCCGTTCCGGGACACCGGTTCGTACAAGTCGGACTGCGTGGATACTGGCCGGGCCCGGAGACCGTCGCATGGATGGCTGAACAACGGATGCGAACGTTCCTGATGTCCGAAATCGTTGAACGGGGTCTCCGGCCGGTTGTCGACGACGCCGTTGAGGCGGCAGGGGGTGTCGACAGCATCGGGATCTTCATTTCGGTCGATGTCGATGTCGTGGATCCGGGCATGGCCCCCGGCACCGGCACTCCCGAACCCGGTGGGCTCACATCGAGGGAGCTTCTCGACACAGTCAGACGTCTTGCCCGAGAGCTCCCCGTCATCGGTGCCGACATCGTTGAGGTGTCTCCCCCCTACGACGGTCCAGGGCAGATCACCGCATTTCTTGGAAACCGCATCGTGCTTGAGATCCTCAACGGAATGGCAGAGCGAGTCGTGGCGGCCAGATCGTGAACATCTCGACTGCCAGATTGGCGCCCCTGTGGTGGGACGCCGTTGACGCAAGCGCGACCCGCCCAGCGATCAGTTCCGATGTTGATGTCGACGTCGCGATCGTCGGTGCAGGCTTCACCGGTCTTTGGTGTGCCTATCACTTGGCCGGATTCGACCCCTCGCTGAAGATCGCGGTCGTTGAGGCAAACCATGTCGGGTTCGGTGCAAGCGGGCGCAACGGAGGCTGGTGTCATGCCGAGTACCCCCTTGGGCACGGTCAGCTGGCCCACGATCACGGGAAGGAGGCCGCTCTCCGTCAGATGCAGGCGCTCTTTGCCAGCGTGGACGATGTCGGGAGTATCGCTCGGACCGAGGGCATCGACTGTGACTACGCCAAGGGCGGAGTTGTGTCGGTTGCCAGACTTCCCTTCCAGGATGCATACGCACGCGAAGAGGTCGAGCATGCGAATTCCCTTGGAGTCAAGCCTGACGACATCGTGTACCTGTCCGAGTCCGAGGCGAAGGCACGACTGAACGCTACGAACGTCGTGAGCGGTGTTTGGTATCGCCATGGCGCCGCGATTCACCCAGCGAAGCTGGTACACGGACTGGCCAGGGCGGCTGAGTCACGCGGGGTTGAGATCTACGAGTCCTCGCGGGCGACAGCAATTCGCCGAGACGGCGTCGTTACCCGAGGGGGCGTGGTCTCCGCCGATGTGACGGTCCTCGCGACCGAAGGCTTCGGCAGCCAGTTGCCCGGGAGAAAGCGGATCGTTCTGCCGCTGTACTCGCTGATGGTCGCGACCGAGCCTTTGTCAGACATCATGTGGGACGACATCGGGCTGGCGAATCGGGAGACCTTCGGCGACTTTCGGAACCTGATCATCTACGGTCAGAGGACTGCTGATGGGCGCCTTGCCTTTGGCGGAAGGGGAGCGCCGTACCACTTCGGATCGAGGATCAAGCCGTCGTTCGACACGCCCGACGACGTGCACACCGAGTTGGTGCGGGTTCTCGTCGAAATGTTCCCGCAGCTCGACGGGGTGACGTTGACCCACCGATGGGGCGGTGCGCTCGGAGTGTCGCGGGACTGGCGGCCATCAGTCACATTTGACCGCGAAGCGGGCGTGGCGGTGGCCGGCGGATATGTCGGTGACGGTGTCGCAACGGCACAGCTCGCAGGCCGGACATTGGCCGAGCTGATTGCCGGATTGGACACCGAGCGAACCACGCTGCCATGGGTTTCCCACGAATGGCCGTCGTGGGAGGTCGAGCCGTTCCGTTGGATCGGCATCAACGCCGGATTGGCCATGGCCAGACGCGCCGACCGAAGCGAGGAGCGCCGAAACCGCCCGTCCAAACTGTCCGACGTAGGAAACTGGCTCCGCGGCAAGCGCCGGTAGGACCCCCGCAACGGTGTGAAACAGAAACGGCTGCCCTGAGGCAGCCGTTTCTGAAGTTCGGGTCAGACGTCCGACGTCCGACGTCTGACGTCTGCTTTTAGAAGTCGGCTTCCTGCCTCAATCCGAAGGCAGGGTGACGGAGGCGGGAAAGTGCCTGCTTCTCGAGTGATCGGACCCTGGTCGGGCCGAGGTCGAGATGCTTGCCGATCTCCTCGTGGGTACGAGGAAGGCCATCCTCAAAGCCAACACGCTTCGAGAGGATGTATGCCTCCCGCTCGGGAAGACGGTCAATTGCCTCTCGAAGAGCCTCAATGGTCGACAGGCGCTCCGATTCGCGAACTGGATCGTCCTCGTCGTCGTGAGCGACGAAGTCACCAAGAACGGCGCCATCCTCACCAACCGGGGACTCAAGCGACACGGAGTCTGCCACCAGCTGTGCCTCGAGAACCTGATCCAATCGAAGACCCGACTCTTCGGCCAGTTCCTCTGAGCTTGGCTCGCGGCCGAGTTCGGAAAGAAGGCGGTTGCGTGTCCCGTTGAGCGTCAAGAGCGTGTCATGGAGTGAGTTGGGAAGACGGACCGTCCGTGACTTCTCAGCAACGGCGCGCTGCATCGCCTGACGAATCCACCAGGTTGCGTACGTCGAGAACTTGAATCCCTTGCGCCAATCGAACTTCTCAACGGCACGGATGAGTCCGAGGTTGCCCTCCTGGATGAGGTCAACGAATTCGATGCCGTACTGGGAGCGGTAGCGCTTGGCCTGAGAAACAACAAGACGCAGGTTTGCCTGAGCAAAACGATCCTTGGCTTCCTTGCCCTTGCGCGCGGTGCGCTGAAGCTTGACGTTCTCGGCGCCTTTGACACCGCCAGCCTCAAGCTTTTCCTCGGCCTCTCGGCCGGCCTCGATTGCCTGGGCGAGATCGACTTCGTCGTCGGCCGTCAGGAGCTCGTGGTTTGCGATATCAGTGAGATATGTGGTCAGGCTGTCGCCGACCTCTGTTGGTGTCATTGCTGTTCGTGCTGTCATGTTGTGAATTCCTTCACATAGATTCTCTCTTCGAGGCGCCATCGTGTGGTTGAAGGCGAGTCGAAGGCTTGGTTGTCCTTCAAGAGGATTCGTGGATAAGACGCTCGGAAACCCTTGTCTAGTTCCCGATAATTGGCGAGTCGAAGAAGATCGACTGGTTCGCTGTTCCAACGAATCCGCATACATCGTATAACACCGAATCGCTCATGCCTAGTCCCAATCCTGATGAATTTGTTTGTGAACGGAAGCAAACCCACTCGCCTACCGGTGCTCGACCGAAATAGACCGTGACATCCGTGTTCACACAGGCAAGGTCTTTCAAGGGTTTCAGGGCCGATATCCCGTTCGGGAAGTCAGCGAGAGCAGCCGCAACGCCATAGGGGTTTGGCTCGTCGCCCGCGATGAGCGGCATGGTCAGGCGGGCCCAAACGGTCGCTTCTCCACCCCCGAAAGGCGTTCCTTCCACACCCCACATCTCGACTGCCTGGCCGAAATCGCCATCTTTGCCCCAAAAGTTCAGGTCGATCGGTGTCCCGGAGTCACGTGGTGGGGGGAGACGTCGATCCGGATTGGTCTGCTCAACGACGTCGCGGTTGATGCGCATCAACCACGCTGTTGCACGCGCATGGACCGCCCCGTCGAGTCCCACCAGCTTTGCGGCCAGGTGACAGATCTTCTTACCGGGTCGAATGGTCTCAAGCTCAACGCGACACGGTACGAGCGGGATGGGACCGGGAATGTCCATCGTTGTTCGAGAAAGCCCCATGTTGGGGTGTGCTTGGGATATCAGCGTTGTGAGAAGTCCGAACGGTGGACCTCCGTGACAATGGTCGTGACTCCAGGGACCTCGCACGTACCCACTTGGCACGAATATGTCGCCTTCGCGTTGGTACAGGGCTTCAGTCAAGGGTGGTTCTCACGATCTTGCCTCTGCGCATGATGAACGCCGGTTCCGCAAGGATCTCAACCCGTTCGAAGGGGTTTTCTCGGAAGAAGACGACGTCAGCCTCGGCGCCGGCTTCGGGCTGTGCTGACCGTCCGACATAGTCGTAGGCGGCCGTGGACGTTGCCGCTGTTGCTGCGGCGTCGGACAGACCGTACTCGCGGAGTCGCATCGCTTCGGTTGCAACCTCGCCGTGGGGAACCGCCATGTCGGTTCCGGCGAGAACGGTGACACCCAGCGACTCTGCCAGAGGGAGATTCTCACGCATTCGCTCAAGTCCGTCGACGAACATTCTTCCGCCGGAGGAATCGGCTCCGAGCATGTCTCGCAGGAACAACATGTTGACGATGGTTGGAACCCAGGCCCCGCCGCGTGCCGCAAGCGCCGTGAGGTCGTCTTCGGAGAGGAATGGTCCGTGTTCGATCGAGTCGACACCGGCTGCGACCGCGTCTGCCGACGAGTATGCCATCGAGTGGATCGCGACCCGGGCGTCGGCGTCGTGGGCAGCTTTCACCGCCTCGGCCAGCACATCGAAAGGCCAGTTGTTGACGGGTCCCTGACCGCGGCGGGGCCAGTCTCCCACGAGTTTGACCCATCCCCCTCGGGTCGCGGCTTTCGTCCGAATGTGTTCAACGAGGGCGTCTGGTTCGACCTCCGTCCCGAAGCCGTTTCCGTAGTAGCCACCTGGTGTCGAGATCATGGAACCTGCCGTTTCGGCGTATGGCCGTTTGTCGGCATCGTGGTCGAGCGTGACGAGGGTGGTATCGCTCTTTCCGCCCTTGTCGAGGATGAGCAACACACCGTGGTCGAGGTGTGCCCAGGTGTTGGTGGGTATGGCCCTGCGCATCGATTCATCGGTAATCGCATCGAATTCGTTCAGCGACATCATTGACACATGGGCGTGGCAGTCGGCGAGCCCCGGGAGGGCCCACAGATCCGAGGTATCGGGAAGACCAACCGTGGACTCGTCTGGCTCGACGAAGAACGATCCCGAGACTCCGATCTCGTACGGTTCGCGGCCGGGCATTCGTATCAGCATGGATCCAGCGTAGGCGCCGTCGCGGACCGGAACATCTGTCGACTATTGGTGGATCGTCGCCGAAGTGTCCTTCGGTGGCATGAGCTACGCCGGACCGAGAGGTGGTAGCGTCGCTCGTCATGGTTCCCAGACTCATCTTCACCTCGGTTGCGCTCGTTGTCATTTCCACGGCGTGTAGCAATGACACGGCGGTGACCACGACAGTTGTACCGACCACGACGACGACAGTCGTTGGCACCACGGTCGCCGACACAACGACGACGAGTACATCAGCGCCGAGACCGGATCCTGCCGATGTCGTGTACCTCGGGGGCGACGTTGTCACGATGGACCCGGAGAATTCCATCGCTGAGGCCCTGGCGCTCAGGAGCGACGTAATCGTCGCAGTCGGTGCCGAGGAGGACATTTCCGAGTACATCGGAGAAACGACCATTGTCATCGATCTCGACGGGCGGGCGATCGCCCCCGGTTTCGTCGATCCGCACTCGCACATCCTCACCGACTATGGCGATTTCGCAGCCGGCCAGGCCGCAGCGCTCTCAAATGGCATCACCTCGCTTGGCGATGGTTCGGTCGAACCGGATGCTTACGATCTGCTGGTCTCGGTGGCCGAGTCCGGTGAACTGCGTATCCGCACCAGCATGTACTTGGCACGGACCGATCCGTGCGGTGTTGACATGGGCGATTGGTACACGGCGCATTCTGCAGGGAGCGAACCCGCCAACCGGCTGCGCGTGGCCGGAGTCAAGGTCTTTGCCGACGGCGGTGTGTGCGGCGCCGTTGCATTGTCTGAGACCTTTGTCGACGGCTACGAACCCGGCGAGCCCTACCACTCGG
>QQUL01000196.1 GCA_008501565.1 Armatimonadota bacterium | reverse complement strand
GAGGCGTCCGAGGAGCTTGGCCACCAGCGCACCTGACCGCCTGCTGAGCCCTTTGACGATGATTGCTCTCAACACGAGGGCGACGACAAGGGCGATCAGCATGATCACCAAAGCAGTGGTCCAATCATCAGAGGTGAGTTTGGACAACTCGTCCACCGCGTCTTCAACATTCGGCGCATCGGGAGTCTGAGCAGCGGTGGCGGTTGGGATCCTGAGCATGAGCAGAAGATACCCATCCGATGGGGGCCAGCTCTCGGGGCCAGGAAAGCCATGGAGCGTGCGTCTGTCCCTCCCCCCGCATCCGGGCAGCCGGACGCAGCCTGGTTGCTACCCGATCACACCTCTCCGGTGGTGACGGGGGACATCACCGGATTCGGGAACACTGGCGACGGGTACAATATTGAGCGAACGCTCAAGAATTGGAATATGACCATGGCTTCATCATCAACCGGACGACGAGTCGCAATCGTCGACGGACTGCGGACACCGTTCGCAAAATCTGGGACCGCCCTCGCTTCTCAGACAACACTGGAACTCTCCACGGCGGTTGTCACTGAACTGCTCGCACGGTCCGGTGTTGACCCGGCGTCGGTGGATCGCGTTGTGTACGGGTCCGTCGTCCAAGATGTTGCTGCACCCAACATCGCCCGAGAGATAGTGCTCGCCGGGCCGTTCCCCCAGACCGTGGACGCATACTCGGTGAGCCGTGCATGTGCGACATCCACGCAAACGACCGTGAACGCTGCCCAGGCGATCTTGCTTGGGGAGGCGGACATTGCCATCGCCGGGGGTGCAGACTCTCTGTCCAAACCTCCGGTCACCTATTCGGATCGGTTCGTCGAACTGATGATGGCTGCTCAGGCCGCCAAGGACATGCCGACCAAGATCAAGACATTCGCAAAGATCAGGCCAAAGGATCTCGCACCCAACCCTCCCGCCATCGCGGAGCGTTCAACCGGCGAAACCATGGGCGACTCGGCCGAAAAGATGGCAAGAGAGAACGGCATCTCTCGCGAAGCGCAGGACGAATACGCTATCTCATCTCACACCAAAGCCTCCAACGCCTGGGCAGAGGGCATCTTCGACAATGAGGTGATGCCGTACCGGATCCCACCGAAGTACACCACCACGGTCACACAGGACACAATCCCCCGTTCAGACTCAACGATGGAGAAACTGTCGACGCTGCGCCCAGTGTTTGACCGCAAGTACGGGTCCGTGACGGCGGCGAATTCGTCACCACTCACCGACGGGGCAAGCGCCGTTCTCTTGATGGAAGAATCGGTGGCCAAGGCTCTGGGATACGAGCCGCTTGCATTCATCAAGTCGTACGCGTTCGCGGCGCTTGATCCAAACTGGCAGCTCCTCATGGGGCCTGCGTTTGCGACGCCGATCGCCCTCGATCGGGCGGGGATGACGCTCGACGACATCGACGTCATCGACATGCACGAGGCCTTCGCAGCCCAGGTGCTTTCCAATCTTCAGGCGTTTGCATCGGATGACTTCGCACAGAAGCGACTCGGACGCGACAAGGCAATCGGTGAGATCGACCCTGCAAAGTTCAACCTGTACGGCGGATCGATCTCACTGGGTCATCCCTTCGGTGCAACCGGTGCACGGCAGATCACCACGATGGCAAACGAACTCAACCGGAGGGGCGGCGGTACGGCGCTCATCACGCAATGTGCCGCAGGCGGACTCGGTGCCGCGATGGTGCTGGAGAAATGAAGATGGAATACAAGAACTATCACTTCGAACTGACCGAACAAGGCGTCGCTGTCGTTCTCATGGATCGCCACGACGAGGCGATGAACACCCTCGGCGAGGAGTTCGTGCGCGAACTCGCGATCGTTGTCGATCGTTTGGAGCAACCGGATGTCAAAGCGGTCGTCATCGGCTCGGCGAAGAAGGACTTCCTCGCTGGCGCAGACATCAAGATGTTCACCGACATGGAAGCGGACGAAACGGCGGTTGAGGCACTCCAAGCGCTTCACGAGATCTACGACCGAATCGAAGCGCTCCATCAAGTCGCTGACAAGCCCGTGGTCGCTGCCATCACCGGGGCGTGTCTCGGCGGAGGCCTCGAGCTTGCCCTTACGGCCTCCATGCGCATCTGCACCGACACCGCACAACTCGGTCAGCCTGAGGTCCAACTTGGCCTGATCCCCGGGGCTGGTGGTACGCAGCGCCTTCCCGCACTCGTCGGAATCCAGAACGGGCTCCAGATGATCGTCACGGGACGCCCGGTTCGACCGTACAAGGCCAAGAAGATGGGCCTGGTCGACGAAATCGTCCCCACAGAGAAGCTGCTCGATATCGCCAGAAAGCGGGCTGTCGAAGCGATCGGGACGCAGCAGTCCAAGGACGGGATTCGCTCCAAGTTGAGGGTGGCTGCAATCAAGGACATGGCTCTTGAAGGCAATCCTGCGGGACGCAAGATGCTCTTCAAGAAGGCGACCGAGATGATGGTTGCCGAGACAGGCGGCAATTACCCCGCTCCGAGGCGTGCCATCGAAGCCATCCAGATAGGTATCGACCACGGACGGGCCGCGGGCGTGGCAGCCGAGATTCGATTCTTCGCGGAGTTGGTCGAGACGCCCGAGTCGGCGGCGCTTCGATCGATCTTCTTCGCATCTCAGGAGCTCAAACGAGACACCGGTATCGACTCGCATGTCGATCCGCTCGACGTCGACACTGTTGCCGTTCTCGGGGGCGGGTTGATGGGTGGAGGCATCGCTGCAGTTTCGGCAATCAATGCCGGTGTAAACGTACGCATCAAGGAGATTGATGACGCCGGAGTCGGGCGCGGTCTCGCCTATGTCGATCGCGTTGTGTCCAAGCGAGCCAAACGGCGCCGGATGAGTGAGTTCGAGGTCGATCAGATAATGAACCGGGTGACGGGTTCCACCACCTGGGACGGGTTCGAGCGCACGGATCTTGTGATCGAGGCTGTCTTCGAGGACCTCGATCTCAAGCGATCGATCGTCAAGGATGTCGAGGCTGTGGTCAGCAAGGACACGATCTTCGCGTCGAACACGTCGACTCTCCCCATCACTGAGATCGCCAAAGCGAGCAATCGTCCTGACAAGGTCGTGGGTATGCACTACTTCTCGCCGGTCGAGAAGATGCCGCTCCTTGAAGTCATCACGACGGAGAAGACGTCCGATGAGACGACCGCGACTGCCGTGGCTTTCGGCAAACGTCAAGGCAAGACCGTGATCGTGGTCAACGATGGGACCGGGTTCTACACCTCACGCGTCCTCGGCCCGTACACCAACGAGGCGGGCTTCCTCCTCGCCGAAGGTGCGTCCGTCGAGGACATCGACAGCGCAATGAAGTCCTGGGGATTCCCGATTGGGCCGCTGCTGTTGGGCGACGAGGTCGGGATCGACGTCGGTGCCCACATCTCGGAGATCTTTCTCGATGCCTTCGGCGATCGCATGAAGGGTCCCGACATGATGGCCGCCCTTGTGGCTGATGACCGCAAGGGCCGCAAGAACGGCAGGGGCTTCTACATCTACGACAAGGGCGAGCGCAAGGGTGTTGACGATTCTGTCTATGGAGTGCTCGGACTCGGTGCGCCGAAGGGAATGGCACGGTCCGAAATCCAGGAGCGCCTGTCAATGGCGTTCCTCAATGAAGCCGCTCTGTGCCTTGAGGAAGGGATTCTCCGATCGGCACGGGACGGGGACATCGGTGCCGTGTTCGGTCTCGGCTATCCCCCATTCCGAGGAGGACCGTTCTGGACGATCGACACAATGGGTGCCGACGTTGTCGTGAACAAACTTGATGCACTTGCAGCGAAGCACGGCAAACGTTTCACCCCAGCCCAGATCCTCCGAGACCACGCCGAATCCGGTGAGCGGTTCCGAACCTGACGCGAATTCAATCCCGAGGTTCTGAGTTCGTCGCCATGAAGCTCACGACACGTCGAGCGTGAACTCGACCATGGGGATGTTGACCATTCTGTGGGCTCCAGTCGCGAATTTTCCGGTACTGGAACCCTAATGGGGGTGTATCTGGTCTCTTGTTGTGTGGGAGGCTGGTGTCCGTTGAGCCGACTGGCTGGTGAGCACTTAGGTACCCGGAGGCGTTTGATCTCTGTACCCAGACCGTGCC
>QQUL01000149.1 GCA_008501565.1 Armatimonadota bacterium | reverse complement strand
GACGAGATGTTCGCCGACATCGGTGACTCCGGTCCCATGGAAACCCGCACCGAAGGCGACATGACGTACTACTCCGTATCGACCGATATCGAGGATCTCTCGACATGGGATGGGGGTGGCACGGACTCGGGATTCTCCTCCTTCAGCTACACGTTCGATGATGAGGGTGCGAGGCTCACAGCCCATTCCGAAGGTGAGGATCCAAGCGACCTTGGCGGAGACTTCGGCTTCGACCCGAGTCAGATCACAGAGGACTTCATCTCGGCTTCGATCAGCATCAGGATGCCTGGCACCGTGACCGAGCACAACGCCGACGAAACCAGTGGAGGCAACCTCATCTGGAACATCCCGCTTGATGGCTCGGTCGACATCGTCGCCGTGTCGTCGTTCGGCACGTCATCGTCGACGTGGATCTGGATCGTGCTGGGTGCCATTCTCATCGTGGGTGTTGTCATAGGGATCATCATGCTGACGGTCGGTCGGAACAAGTCGGAGAAGGCAGTCGCTGCCGCTGCGGAAGCGCACCAGGAGCCGGATCCGCCTCCACCACCGACGGACACCATCGAGGTGGATCTCGAACCGGTGGAGACCGATGCGCCGGAACCCGATGACCGATGACCGATGACCGATGACCGAAGTCAAGAGTTCAGCTGCTGAACTCCAAGGAACAGCTTCGGGTTCCTGATGTCTGAAGGCCCCCTGCTCCTCGCCACGCTCGTCCCGTGCCCCCGCTCCGCGGGAGGACGGGGAAGAGCAAGCTACCCGACGTAGTCGGGTATCCGACGTCTGACGTCTGAGGTCTGAGACTTCCGATCAGTCGGTATGCGGCGGTTCAGGGTCGTCGGCTGGTGGTGTGACGATGGGAATCTCGCCCGTGCGGCGTTTTCGGGGCGGGTCGGGTTCCTCAAACATCGCGTCGGACGCCTCCTCCCAGGTCTGACCGAGTACCCGTGTACCCCACCAATGCCCAACGAGGATCTTCAGCGACGCGGTCAGCGGCACCGCAACAATGACCCCCCAGATCCCAGCCGTGGCGCCGCCAAGCACCAGGACAAGGAGCGTCACGGTCGGGTGGAGCCGCACGGTTGCCTGAAGGACCGTCGGAGAGACGAAGTTGTTGTCGATCTGCTGCACGGCAACAGCGACGATGACTGCCCACACGACCATTCCGAAGTCGCCTGTTGTGAGCGCGACGATCACGCCAAGTGCTCCCCCGATCCAAGGACCGAGGAAGGGCACGATGTTCAGGATGCCACCGATCAACCCGATCAGAAGCCAGAACTCGAGACCGATGAGCCAATATCCCAGCGACAGCAGCGAGCCAACGATCAGTGCAACGACGAGCTGGCCTCGAAGAAACCCTCCGAGCGCGGCATTCAACTGATTGCCGAGATGGATTGCCTCGGACTGTCGCTGCGGCGGAAAGATGCTGGCGATGCGACGACCCGTCGAGGGCAGATCGACCAGGAAGTAGAACGCAAGGACAGGTCCGATCAGGAATACGAGTATGAACTCAAAGATGCCGGCTGTGACGCTGCCAACATTGGCCGTGAAGAGGTGAATCAGTGTGTCGCGGTTTTTCGGATCATTGAGATAGTCCAAGAGATCCTGATAATTCCACACAGCCACGTTCTCAAATCCGAGATCGGCGAGAACACCACGGATCTGCGATGCCGTGTCATCAAAGATGGCTGGAAAACGTTCGACGAGCGACTGAGCCTGATCCACCATGTCGGGAGCCACGACCACAAGGATCAGGGCCAAACCCGCGAAGAAGGTAAGAAAGCCAATCATCGCCCCGACGATCCGCGGAATCCCACGGTCGTGGAAGAACGTCACCATCGGGTTCAACACAAACACGATGACGACTGCCAACAGCAACGGGGCAAAGATGATCCGACCGCGATCAAGGATCCAGAATGCTGCGACCACCAGGATCAGGACGCCGATCACCGACCACGAGAACACCCCGAGCCGGCGCACCACGGTACCGAGATCTTCGGACGGAGAACCGTCGAGTCCTGGTTGTTCGTCAGCCACGACCCGATTGTACGGGGTAGCGAGCGTTCAGCGAGGAACTCGCCACTCCCGGGGAGTCCATCGCTGTGAGCCGCCAGCGAAGCGAGCCGGAGCTGGCGATGGGACTCGAACCCATGACCGACCCCAATGACCCAAGGGATCTGGACGCACCACGTCGGCCGGTAGTCGAAAGGGAACCGCACCGTAGACTCCGACGCCGGTCGAGCTGGCGATGGGACTCGAACCCATGACCTGCCGCTTACAAGGCGGCTGCTCTGGCCAACTGAGCTACGCCAGCGAAGTGGTCAGGATACCCAACCCCTGACGCGAGCGACCTCGTAGCAGGCAATGGCACTTGCGACTGAGGCGTTGAGGCTCTCGGCGTCGCCGACCATGGGAATCCGCGCAATGACGTCGCAGCGTTCAGCAACAAGCTTCGACAGCCCTGATCCTTCCGCACCCACGCATACCGCGACCGGCAACGCAAGGAGATCCAGTCCAAGCAGTGACCGATCGGCGATTCCGTCAAGACCGACGCACCATACGCCAAGCTGGCTCAGTCGTTTCAGGGCATCAGGAATGGATGAGACTGAGGCAACGGGCAAGACCTCGAGCGCCCCGACCGCGGCCTTGAACGCTGTCGCACCCAGCGGAGCCGAGCGGTTGTGGGACACCACGAGCCCGGACATCCCCGAAGCGAGAGCAGATCGTGCCGCGGCGCCAATGTTGCGGGGATCCTCAATATGGTCAACAACGAGGAGGGCTGGTGTGCCTTCCGCAGCAACCATCTCCTTGATGGAGACCGTTGGGAGCGGTCGAGCGGTGGCAACGATGCCTTGCGGCGCTCCGGTGACGGCACGGTCGCGAACATCGTCCACGACCTCGACGCGTGCACCGGCAGCACGGGCCTGGTCGACAATCTCGGCGATCTCAGGTCGGCGCATTCGACCGCTCTCGACCGCCAACGCTGTGACCCTGCCAGCCGCAACTGCTGCACGAACCGCGTGGTAACCCTCGAGGTCAGTCCCGATGCCAACGCGCGCCATCGGCTGTGTCCTCAATCGTGATGTTCAGAGCCGATAGACCCTCGCGAATCGCATCAGCAAGGGCGAAGTCGCGATCGGCTCGCGCCGTGTCCCTTGCCGCAACCAGCCCGTCCACGGATGAGACCGACAATCCCAGTTCGGCAGCCAGATCCGAGACGTCGACATCGTCGGCTACAGCGTCGTCGATGTCGAGCCCAAGAACAGCCAGGGCTTCGTTGACGGCTGCAACAAGATCGTCGGCATCGTCACCAGCATCCAGCTTGGCGTTGGCTGCCCTCACGGCCTCAAATATCACGGACAAGGCACCGGCCACATCGAGATCGTCGTCCATGTGCGCCCGGAATGCGTCGAGAACCCCGACATCCGCGACGGAACCCGCCGTGCCGGAAGTTCGTCTCCGGAACGCCCGCAAGCGCCCGAGACTGCTCTCGGCGTCATCAAGAGCAGCCCGGCTGAATTCGAGTGGCTTGCGGTAGTGGGTTCGCAAGTAGAACAGCCTCACGGCCATGGGATCCCACTTCTCAAGACTCTCAAGCAGCGTGATGAAATGCCCCGTCGACTTCGACATCTTCTCACCCGACAGATTCAGCATCCCATTGTGCATCCAGTACTTGGCGAATCTCTTTCCGGTCGCGGCCTCCGATTGCGCTATCTCGTTTTCGTGATGAGGGAAGATGAGATCCGTACCGCCACCGTGGATGTCGAAGTCATCACCGAGATACTTGGCAGCCATGACCGAGCACTCGATGTGCCAGCCCGGTCGTCCACTCCCCCATGGACTTTCCCATGCCGGCTCCCCGGGTTTCGCAGCCTTCCAGAGAGCAAAATCGAGTGTGTCGTGTTTCTGCGCCCCAGGCTCGACCCGATCACCTGTCCGGAGGTCATCGAGGTCGTGACGTGACAGCTTCCCGTAGCTTTCGAACGAACGGACGGAGAAGTACACATCACCATCGGATTCGTAGGCAACTCCACGATCGATCAGCTGCCCAATCGTCGCAATCATCTCGTCGATGTTCTCCGTGGCTTTTGGTTCGATCGTCGGACGGCGATTGCCGAGCATG
>QQUL01000239.1 GCA_008501565.1 Armatimonadota bacterium | reverse complement strand
TTCGGTACCGGGAGGGGGATTTGAACCCCCACGAGCTTGCACTCAGCGGATTTTGAGTCCGCCGCGTCTACCATTCCGCCACCCCGGCAGGGACGGCGATGGTACCTCAAGATCGCCCATACGACCGGGAGACTGGCCGCCTTGAGGTTGTCTCCAACAGTTCTGATTCGGTCGAATCATTGCGATAGCGGCGTACTGAGCTACTCTACCCATCGCTGACCAGCCAGTACGCAGGTGAGTAGACCCTGTGGCCACGAAAGATTTAGTGCTCAAGTCTTGTTGCGTAATGACCGTAGTGACAGATAGTGGTGGGGATGCTACTCTAAGCATTCTATCACCCAGGTGCGCTGGCAGGGAGTCAGTTCCAGTACCGGTACAAAGGGAGCCATGATGCGTTGGCGTCGACAGGATCGTGAAAAGGGCGCGGCACTCGTCGAGATGGCGATCGTGCTTCCGCTCCTCCTTATTCTCGTGTTCGGCATCGTCGAATACGGGATGTTGTTCCGAGAGAGGCTGACCATCGCGGCAGCGACATCTTCGGCCGCACGTACCGGCGCGACCATGGGCAAGCGGGATGCTGCCGACTTTCGCATGCTTCAGGCCCTTGAAGCTGGGCTCTACGACCAGGTTGACAGCGACGTCCTGATCTCCGTGGACATTTTTCGGGCCGACCCCAATACCGGGGCAAAGATCTCCGATGATGTCAACACCTATGCGTTCGACCCCATCAACTTCCCCTCGTGCCACTGGAATCCATGTCCGGATCCCACCTCCGGTTCGTACTATGGCTTTGCCGGTGCGGGGTGGATCCCCAGCGACCGAGTCACCACGCTTGACGCCGTGGGTGGCGGTCTTGATGTGCTCGGGATCGAAGTGACATATCACCACAGCGACATCACCGGTTTCATTCCGGGCGTCGACCGCGACCTTGTGGAACGTGCCCTCATTCGCCTTGAGCCGGACGTATTCGAACTCGCTCCGTCCACGACATCGACCACGACCTAGGGGAGCCAACGGATGCAACCCAGCTCGTCGAAACCAGAGCCTCGAAACCAGGACCACCGTGATCGAAGGGAATCGGGCGCCGTTCTGATTCTCATGGCCGGCATGATTGCCGTATTGCTCGGCATGACGGCGTTTGCCGTGGACTTCGGCTGGCTGTACTGGAATGGCACGAAGATCCAGCACGGTGCAGATGCCGCAGCGCTCGCTGGTGTGATCTACGAACCCGATGCGACGGTTCTCGCCAAACAGAATGCTCTCGAAGTGGCGGCAGTGAATGGGTATGCGCATGATCCCGTGAGTGGCAACACGATCGTTACACCACTGGACTACACCGACCTTGCAACGCATCCGGGGACCGTCTCGAATGCCAACCAGCTTCGCGTGACCGTGAGCCACGCTGTTCCGACATTCTTCATGAAGGTGTTCGGGTTTGACACCGTCACGATTGAGAAGACTTCGGTTGCAGAGTATGTGCTCCCCCTTGCGATGGGGAGCGACGAACCGTACTTCGGCCAAGATCCCACCGCGCCCAACGCCTCGAACTTCTGGGCAAACATTCATGGGTATTACACGGGCCGGACGATGGGGGACCGATTTGCGTCGCAGTGCGTAGACGGTGGAAGCACCAGCAGCTGTACCCCGAATCCGGAGGCGCGCTCGACAGCATCGGCAGGAACGAACAATGGGATGGCCGACCTCACAGGTGGCTATCTCTACGGCATTGAGGTTCCAGCCGGTGGCAGCGACCTGAAGGTTGAGATCCTCGACGGACCGTTCTACCGCGGAGGCTCCGACTATGTGCTCGTCGGTGACAATCCACAAGGATCCGGCCCTGGGCCCACGACCATATTCATGCTCTATGCACCCGATCCCACGCCGTTGAACACGACTGACGGGAACGAGTTGCTTTGCAAGGTCGAGTATGCCCCGAGGGACGCCTACATGCCGACGGCCACCAGCTCGACCGATTGGGCCACCGTCGATGCGTATCTGAAGGGTCAGGTCATTGCGGGGACTCCCTATGTGGCCGATGCCGTCCACAACGGGATTACATCTTCGAAGACCTACGGCGAGCTTGGCGACCTGTGGGACCAGATGTGTGGATCAACCGTGTTCAACAGAGGTGACGGGATCTATCCCCTTCGCGTGGTCGTCGAACACCCGGGATCCGACGACGAACGGGGGCTCAATCGCTTTTCAATGCGTGCGTCAACCAACGGCACCCCACCGAGGTTCTTCGGCCTCGGGGACATGGCGATCTACGCCAACTTTGCCGGAAACACTGCAACATTCAACCTCGCCGAGGTTCCCGCAGTCCATGCCGGGAAGAACCTGGTGATTGAGCTATGGGACCCTGACTCGGGGAACAACGGCGTTGAGGTCAAGCTGCCCGATGGCAGCACCCCCCAGTGCAGTTGGACGTCGACCGACGGCCGTTTTGGTCCCGGAGCAGCCCCTGGTGATCTCGGTGCTTGTGATCTCAACTACTCGACCTCGTTCAACAACGAGCACATGCAGATTCGTATCAAGATCGCCGACGACTATTCGTGCACGTCGGCATGTTGGTGGACTTTGACCGTCGACTATCCCGGTGGTGCCAACGATACAACCACCTGGTCGGCGCGGGTTGAGGGGAACCCCGTCAAGCTCGTCGAGTAGGACTTCCGGGTCTTCCCGGACCACGATTGAATCTGCTCATGGCGACGCTGGCCGTTCACTCTTGTGCTGCTCGCACACTAGTCATCCGGTGAACCGCCTATTTGGCCATTGATCCGACTCATGCCAACGGCTAGCATCGAATTCACTACTCTGGGTATGTGCCTGCGTGCTGGCAGGTGGGAGGCATGATGATTCCACGGACCGGGAAACACCGCGAACAGGATGGTGCCGCGCTCGTCGAGATGGCAATCGTGCTCCCCGTCTTGGTACTCCTCGTGTTTGGGATCATCGAATTCGGTATTGCCTTCAACAAGCGGCTCACCATCGGCAATGCCACGCAGTCAGCGGCGCGAGTCGCGACGGCGGTTGCCAACAACGAATATGCCGATATTTCGGCGCTTCGCACCCTCGAGCAAGGGCTGATTTCGCTACCGAACAACGGTCGGGACGTGGTCAAGAGCGTATGGATCTACAAGGCCGCCGCTGATGGTGATCCTGCCAACGCCGGCATGGGTGACGTCTGTGTCACGAACCCGTGCGTCAACGTGTATTCCTACTACTACGACCCGCTGAACCCCACAGCGTGCAAGTGGACCCCCTGTCCCGATCCGGACGTTGGGGGCTACTCCCTCAACTGGGAGCCAACGGATCGGCATGCGACCGTCGGGGATCTGGATGTGCTTGGCGTGCGCGTGTATTTCTCACACGACTGGGTGACCGGCGCCGTTCCGATTCTCGATGTCTCGTGCTCGCTCCCACCAGCCGGATGCTGGGCTGACACTGCGGTCATGCGCCTCGAGCCCCAGCAATTGGGTGGGTAGGTGATGGCATGAGGGTACGCCTGCGCCAGGTTGCAGCTTGGATCCGGATCAGCGAGAAGGAGACGGCAGCCGAGAAGGGTGCCGTGCTCATCCTTGTTGCCATGACGCTCACGGTGCTGATGGGTATGACGGCAATGGCCGCTGACTACGGCTGGCTGTATTACAACCAGCTCAACACGAGAAAGGCTGCAGAGGCGGCCGCCCTTGCTGGTGTCGTCCACATGCCACAGCCCGACTGTGCTGATCCCACGGTGGGTACCGATCCGTATACGACGGCTATCGACATCGCATCGCGCAACGGCTATAGCACCGCGTCGGGTGCCACGGTGACGCCATTGCCGGGTGGCACGTGTGCTCGCCTACGCGTCGACATTTCGCGTCCGATCAATACGTTCTTCTTGCGGGTGTTCGGCTATGACACACTGAATGTGACTGAAACGGCGACGGCCGAACAGCTACCTCCCCTCAAGCTCGGGTCTGACGAGCCATACCTTGGAGAGGATCCCACTGAAACCGGTCGGGACCGAAATTTCTTTCTCGCCATTTCCGGAGAAGATCGAGCGAAGGGTCAGGGAGATGCGGTAGCAGCACGGTACCGGAACAACGGAAACAGCAACCCGGAATACGAAGTCCCTGCGTACTACTACGCCTTTGAGATTCCCGGCGGGAG
>QQUL01000053.1 GCA_008501565.1 Armatimonadota bacterium | reverse complement strand
CCCCTCTCAAACAGCGTCTGGGCTCTCTCGGACATCGAGTTCATGACCGCTTCCCAGTCCTTCATCGATTCCTTTGACCTGGA
Source organism: Armatimonadota bacterium (assembly GCA_008501565.1). Classification (GTDB taxonomy): domain Bacteria; phylum Actinomycetota; class Acidimicrobiia; order Spongiisociales; family UBA5794; genus UBA5794. The sequence continues at coordinate 4,074 of QQUL01000053.1, read as the reverse complement.
CCGAGCCCCCTCAAGTAACTCCTTCAGGCTCTCGTGGGCCTTCTTGTACGAAGATAATGGCTTCTCATTAAATGGTGGCTTTCCATAGATGTCGCGAAGCTTGGGGAGTGTCATGTCCACGGCACTTATTGCCCTGTCTAGGCTGTCAGGATGGGTCTTTAGTTCCAACAAACTAAATCTGCTTTGCTCAAGTTGATGGAGATACAATAGTGACATAGCTGCAGCAACAGACGCTGGTAGGTCGAGGTCGAGCAACCGCCTGCTTGCCCACCTGTCTGCGGCCCGCTCGTTCCCCACACTTTCCTTTGCGCTTACGGAGCCGACAGTGCCTTGAACATGATGCGCGATCTCGTGGGCCACAACATAATAGACAGACCCGACAAAAAGAGCTTTCCAGAGGCCAGACCTTTCCATTGCATCCTCAAAGGAGCGTAGCTCTTTTGCTGAGCATCGACTGAACTCCTCGACGCTCATAAAGCGCCGATTATTGTAGTTAAACACCGACAGGTAATACTTGAAGTACTCGTCAGCCAGTCCCGGCTTGTTCAGCGTGTCTTCCATCAAGGCAGCTGTGATAAATGATTGAAGCCCAAGCACGAAACCACCAGAAATGCCTATTTCCTTGCTACCATCCTCGGCAATGTAAGCAGCGGCTAGCCCTGGGTGGAACGAGTCCATTCGCAATCGAATGCGCAGCTGCCTTATAGTGGACTGCTCCTTGTCTGTGGCAACTTTGGCGATGGAGCCGTGGCATTGCCTGATCAGCGTCTTGAATAGGACTTCCTCCTTCTTCAGGGCGTCTTCTGCGTGTGCATAGGTCGCAGAGAGAATTAGCACCGTGCTGCACGTCAGTTGAGTGAAGTGTCCTAACATCATGTGAGTTTCTTTCTAATACGGCGTTATTCTGTCGTCCATCCACGGCAGTAGGCGTTTGTGGAGCTTAAGTTCTTCCTGAGAGCGCGTGCCGAGGGGCTTCCCTTCGATTTCGACGTATTTGTTAACATCGTCTGCAGAGAATTCCCTCACTACAAGTGAATAGTGAATAGGAGAGAGGCACCTGAGAATCTCTTTGACTTCTTGTCCATCGGGGTCGATTTCGTCGTGGTGTCTAAGTAAGTACCGAACGCTATTGATTGCCTGTGCTAGATCTTGCTGTGAAACCTCAGATCCGCCCGCGTAAGAAATGAAGCGAGTGTTGGCGACACCAGGTTGTTCGGACTGATGATCTGGTTGTTGCACGGATACGCCTCCACTTGTAAGTGGTGATCGCAAACCTGCGACTAGAATCGCGCAGCCGAAGATCGCGAAGAACACACCGGGACCAACCTTGGTTAGTTTCAGACTGAATGTACCCTTTGTCAGCTCTGCTTCCTGTGTGTCTAAGACTCCCTTCTTGTACAGGCTCCAACCCATCACCAAAGACATGCCGCCCGCCACTGTGATCAGAAGGCGTTCTGAAACCCGACCAACTGCAAATATAACTTCTTCCATCTCGCTCAACGACTCCTCGATTCCACAAGCTGTTTTCAAGCAGACCACGCTCTCAAGATACTAGATGTCGCGAGGTACATGATAGACAGTGTTCAGTGTCCAGCAGTCATTTAGACACCAGTCATTACTGGAGACGGTGTGGTGTATAATGGGTCGGCGGTCGTATCCTCGGATAATGCGCCAGCCGAAGTGATGTGGAGAGCGACGTAGGATCTGAAGAACCACGTCGCGAAGACGATGGTCGCGACCGCTGGCATCGCAGGAGCCAGGAAGTTTCGATTCGGGACCCTCATGAACTCGCTCGGGTGATCAAGGTGTCAGGACCAGCTCGCCCCGCCCGTCCCGCTGCCGCGTCGGGATGTAGTTCCGGTCGATGTCGCCGGCCAGGGTGTGTGCCAGGTCCTTGGCGAACATCGGGTCATCGAAGTGCCAGGAGTGGTCCCAGGCCCCGATCGTCCCGGGCTTCTCCTGGATCGACGAGAAGTACGGCCCGCAGTTCACGTTGACCGCCTTGCCCGGTGCAGAGTCTGGAAGCCCGGTCCTGCCCACTCGCGGCGCGACGCCCACCCTCTTGATGTTCGACAGCTTCAGGACCGAGTCGTAGGGATTCTGGTAGTTCGTGAGCCGCACGCAGTGCCGATAGACGGAGCTGGACTTTGAGTCGTCCGCGCTCATGGACCGGGACGAGACATCCGCCCCGATGAAGACGACCTGGCTGGCCGACCAGTTCGTGTTCGCAACGTGCCGGCGGTCGTCGGCGTCGTCGAACCCCTCCCGGATCACGTATGCCCCGGTCGAGTGGGCCAGCAAGTGAACGTTGTAGTCGCAGCCGCGCATCTGGGTGGCCGCGAACAGCCGGATGCAGTCGTCCACGAGCTTGAGCGCGGTCTTCCGGGCGTCGCTCCGGTCCTCCAGGTAGTTGATGCCGATGTCGTTGCTCGGCCAGTCGAAGCTGACGACGCCGCCCTGGAAGCCCGCAGGGGCGAGGTTCTTCTTCAGGAGCCGGTGCCGGGCGAGGACGTTCTTGGTCGAGTTGTTGTAGCCGTGGACAAACACCAGGATGTCGCCAGTGTTCTCGCCCGTGACGGGGTCCGTCCCGTTCTTGGACACCGCCAGGACCTTGTCCACCCAGGCGGCACGGCTGATCTTGTGGGTGGGGGAGGTGTCCGGCGCAGAATCGGGGACCTCCAGCCATTGGGTTGCGCCGGGCTCGGTTCCGAAGGATCCCTTGCTGACATTGCGGATCGAGATGACGTAGTCGGACATGGTGTCTCCCCGTTACTAATTACCGTCCACCTGGCCATGGCTGCATGGCACGGTGACAACCCTTCGAATCCGAGCCGTGCGGTCGGCGTATCGAACTACTGAGAATGCGTGAGCGGTTTGAAACCGGTGAAGTACCCACTCTTATCGTCGAACACGAAGGCGTAGAGTCCCGGTGTCAGCGGCTTCATCTCGACCTTTGGATCCTCTTCGGCGCTGAACAGGCCGATCACCGGAGCGAGCTGCGACACGGACGAGATGATCGATGCCACGCCTTCCAGGGTCTCCGGGACCTTGGAGTCTGCGCTGGAGCTGACGTTCGTGAGCATCCAACCATCCTTCAGGGTCAGAGTCGTGGACACCGTCCCCAGACCGGCAGTGGGCTCGACGGCCATAGTCTGGCTCTTGTCGGGAAGGTAGACGATGCTCATCTTGAGGCCGGCCTTGACGGGACCCTTGTTCGGCTGGACGGAGAAGCTGGCCTCGTCTGCCTTACTGGTGATCTTCTTCATTTCGGCCTTCGTCGAGCCTCTGAGACCCGTGTTCGTGATTCCCTTGGCCGTGAACTTCAGCGTCGCCGGTGTGCCATTGAGAACCTGATCGATGGTCAGGACCTTGAAGAGGAGGGAGTTCTGCTCGGCCTTCCACTTGTAGGCCCCTGGAATCTTCTGCCCGTTCACTTCCATCTGGTCCAGTTGAGTCCCGTCCTTCTTGGCGAAGTACCCAGCACTGGCGGGGCTGACATCGAGGCGAATCATCTCGTTCTCGATCGAGTCGGTCTTGATGCGGACGGCAGAGATAGGTTTCGTGCTTGAAATGGTCTCGGAGACCTTCTCGAAGAGGATCGAATCCCCCGGTTTCGCCACGGTCTCGGTCACAAGCAAGTATGGGTGCGGCAGGTAGTACCGGAAACCGTCGGTTTCACACCAACCTCCGCCGACCCTGTTCACGTCCACGGACGCGCAGCTGAGAGCACACGTCAAGAGCACGAAGGCCATTCCCCTGGTCCACAATCCGTTCATCAGAGTTCCTTTCCGTGACCTATGAGAGTGACAGCGAAAGCCAGCGGTGCTCCTGCGTTGAGATAACCGACTGGCTCGGACGTGAGAACAGCGACAGGATCTTCTTCAGCGGGCTGCAGAGAATGCCGAGGTCCGAGCGCCCGACCAGAAGCCCCAACGCGCCGTCGTCTGCCACGACCAAGGAGCCGGAGTCGCCACCACGTGCGGGAACATCGACCGCGAAGAAGTTCTCGAATTCCAGACCCTCGATCTTCACATGGGGCACCATCCACTGCGTGACGACCCCGCGACGGACGCC
>QQUL01000061.1 GCA_008501565.1 Armatimonadota bacterium | reverse complement strand
GTCCTCGTTTCTCCCGATGGCAGGAATATTCGCATCCCGAACACCGATGTCATATCGAACACGGTGGTCAACATGACTCGAGAAGGACATCTTCGTTCCTCAGCGCGGGTGGGGGTGGCATATGGCTCTGACCTCGCATCCGTTCGCACGCTGCTTCTCACGGCTGCTGCCAACGTCACCGGGGTGATGACCGATCCGGCGCCAACGGCTGGTGTCATCGAGTTCGATGATTCTGCCGTCGTGTTTGAGATCCGCTTCTGGCACATACCAACGGCGGCGGCATCCTTTACGGTCACCGCAGCCATGTACGAGGCCATCGACTCGGCGCTCTCAGCCAACGGTATCGTCATACCATTCCCGCAGCGGGATGTGTGGGTGCGAGCCCCCGCTGCACCGGCAACGCCGGAAACCGAAATCCACACTGAATAGGAACCACATGGCACACGCGATCACTCCAGGCACACCAGACGCTATTGATTTCCTTCAGATTGACGGAATGCTCTCGGCAGAGGAGCGTCTGCTTCGCGATACGGTGCGTCAGTTCGTGGCGGATCAGGTCACCCCGTATGTCGATGACTGGTTCGATGAGGGGATCTTTCCCAGAGACCTTGTCAAGACGATGGGTGACATGGGTCTTCTCGGCATGCACCTCGAGGGCTACGGATGTGCTGGCACCAGTGCGGTCGCCTATGGGCTTGCCTGCACCGAGCTCGAGGCAGGGGACAGCGGCGTTCGGAGCTTCGTGTCCGTTCAGGGATCACTCGCCATGTACCCGATATGGGCATTCGGATCCGAGGAGCAGAAACAGGAATGGCTTCCCGGTATGGCGGCTGGCGACCTCATCGGATGCTTCGGCCTCACGGAACCGGACTCCGGCTCAGACCCCGGCTCCATGCGAACGAACGCAAAGCGCGACGGCGACGACTGGATACTCAACGGAACCAAGATGTGGATCACCAACGGATCGATCGCGGACGTTGCGATCGTGTGGGCCGACACAGAAGATGGGATCCGTGGATTCATCGTCCCAACGGACACACCGGGGTTCACGGCAAACAAGATCGAGAAGAAACTCTCACTCCGGGCATCGGTGACCAGCGAGCTTGTCATGGACAACGTGAGACTGCCCAGCTTCGCAGTACTCCCGAACGTCGCCGGACTCAAGGGTCCACTCTCATGTCTGAATGAAGCCCGGTTCGGCATTCTCTTTGGTGCCGTCGGCGCAGCGCGGGCTTGCTACCAGGCAGCTCTTGCCTATTCGAAGGACCGCATCCAATTCGACAAGCCGATTGGCTCATTCCAGCTGACCCAGCGCAAGTTGGTCGAGATGATGGTTGGCGTCAACCAGGGCATGCTGCTTTCGATGCACCTCGGGCGGAAACGTGATGCGGGCACACTCTCGGCCGAGCATGTCAACTTCGGCAAGCTGGTGAACGTCCGGATGGCTCTCGGAATCGCCAGAGAGGCACGTAGCGTCTTGGGTGCCAACGGCATCACGCTGGAGTATCCCGTCATACGCCACATGAACAACCTCGAATCGGTATACACCTATGAGGGAACCAACGAGATCCACACGCTCGTTCTTGGCCAGGCGATCACCGGCATCTCGTCCTTTGCCTAGCCGTGGATCGTGACTGACGCTCCACGTTTCGTGCTTGCGTCGGGGTCACCTCGCCGCAGCCTTCTCCTTTCCGCTGCGGGCTACACCTTCACCGTCAGTCCACCCGAGATTGATGAAGCACCGCTGTCTGGGGAGGAACCCGCAGATATGGTCCTGCGGCTTGCCTCTGCCAAGGCGGCAGCCGTCGTCGAGAAAGGGACGGTGGTGCTCGCCGCCGATACCGTTGTGGTCCGGGACGGAGCGATCCTCGGGAAGCCGATCGATGCGCCGGATGCGGTGGCGATCCTCGAGTCGCTGTCGGGTCGTGCCCATTCCGTGCTGACTGGTTGGACGGTCCGTCACGGGGAACAGGAGCGATTCGGTGTCACGGAGTCGCGGGTCGTGTTCGCCGACCGATCTCATGCCGAACTCGTGGACTATGTGGCGAGGACGGAACCGTTTGACAAGGCGGGGGCATATGCGCTCCAGGGGGACGACGGCTGGCTTGTCACCGAGGTCCGGGGTTCCCGGGCAAATGTGATGGGACTCCCATTGGCCGAAATTGCAGAGGCGTTGGCTGCATTCGGAATTGAAAGATCAACCCCGCAGAGCTGACGCTGCGATGCTTGCGATCTTCGCCTTCGACGGTTCGTCGCAGTAATCGATCAACTTCTCACCGATCACATGGGCCTGCTTATTCGTGATCAGGTAGACCAATTTCGGGGCAAGGTGGAACTCACCCTTGAGGAAAGACCGCGGTGCCTCAGCAAACGGGCCGCGGATCACCGACTTCTCAGCCTTCGTGAACATCAGGGCGTTGTGAACCACTCCGGTACCGCTCTGGATGTCGTCTCGGGCATGCCCGGGAAACGCACCCCACGGGCATCGGCCGAGGAAGTAACCAACTCCGGTCCAAGCGTTGACGGCAACAGTGCCGTATCTCAAATCAGCGACTGCCTGGTCAAGAGCATCGGCGTTGGCTCGCGCGGTCTTCGGATCGACAACAATGTTCGCTCCGAGCGTTCCGTACAGGTATTCGTTTGCAAACTCCACCGCATTGGCGAGGAATGATGCCGGATCGGCCCCCGGCAGCTCGGTGACGGCGAGGGCGGGTCCGAAGATCTCCTTCGTGAACCACGGTTCTTGGGAATCTGCCGCATCAAGACCGGTAACGAGGTAGCGGGGGTGGTCGTCGCCGAATCGCTCCACCTCATCGGACTGGTTGACGGCACGGGCAGCCCGGTCGCTTGACCCGGGGTAGTACGGGTCGCGGTCCTCCGCCTCGGCCATCGCCGACCGCACGGCGTCAAGGAACTGATCCTTCTGATCCCACGTCCGTGGAAGAACCAGAACCTGAGCAGCGATGCAGTTGAATCCCGAGTTGTTGAGTTTCTGGCTGACGAGGTGTTCAGCTTGATACCGTATGTCCTTGTTCGACCACGCTCCCGGCACGACGATGAACGGTGCGGCCCCTCCCAGTTCGGCGGAAACGGGACGGGAGTTCTTTGGCCGGTCTCCCTCACGATTCGCGTCGCCCTCTGCTCCTGTCCCGAAGACGATTGCGTTGTAGGTTGTCGCACTCCCGGTGATGTGAATGGAGTCCACGCCGTCGTGCGTTGACAGATAGGCACCAACTTCTGCTCCGCCGTATGTGATCCGAACGAACCCGTCAGCGATGAGGCCGTCGAATATCGTTTCGAAGAACGGACCCAGATAGTCGTTCACGGGATTCATCTTCAAGACAACGACATTGCCCTCGACGAAGAGCGCGTACAGGACATCGAGGAACGGTATGGAGGCGACGTTGCCAGCACCGAGTGTCACAGTGACACGCGAACGTGGGTCCCTGGTGCGATAGAACTCGGCCGTCGTGTCCTCGAGATTCTCTTCCGTGACCTGTGGATCCATCCACACTTCGGCCGTGACTCCTGAGAAGAGCACCCTCTCATCAAAGCTCTTCGGAAAGACGTCGACGACGACCTGGCCGGACGGCGATGTCGTCGACTCGTAGCCGTGGAGTATCGGGATGCCGCTTGCGAGCCGTACAAGCGAGGTTCGAAGATCCTTGAGGTACCACAGCACCGTGAATGGCCCGGCTAGCCACTCCTCGCCGGCAGCCGGTTGATCCATGGACAAGCCCTTCGCCTTGGTTGCGGCTTCGACCCATGGTTCTGCAACCGAAACGGTCTTGTCCTTGATTGCATCGAGGTACGCAATCTTGTCGACAATCGGCAACGTCACCCACCGATCCTTCGATTCCTGAAGATCTGCAACTGCCTGATCAATATGCGCCGTGTCCATTTCGTCAAATCTAGCCCCGCGACGCGTACCCAGGGTTCCAGTACCGAAAAAATCACGACTGTGGCCCACAGAATGGAACCTCTGACGGCGGCGTTGGCTCGCTTACGCCCATTCGGCGGATCCGCGCCTTGGCAGGGGACCTGCCACGTGCTCATTCTGTGGGCTCCAGTGTAGAAATACCGGGTACTGGAACCCTGGGTACGCGTCACCGTGTTGCGTGGAGGTAGCATCGGGGGGTGGATATTTCAGGTACGGCTTC
>QQUL01000251.1 GCA_008501565.1 Armatimonadota bacterium | reverse complement strand
ACGCATCACGGCGTGTGCCAGCGAGGTCATCTCTGCATTCGAGAGCGGGTTCCGCCGCTCGGGATCATCGATGGTGATCATAGCAACACGATCGGTGACCTCATACCTGATCACATGTACTCCTTGGTCCTCCGCGGTCCTCACGCTAGTCACGCATCGTTGGATCAAGCCATGCAAGAGTCAGACGTCGGACGTCGGACGTCGGATTACGGATTACGGATTTCGGATTTCGGATTTCGGATTTCGGATTTCGGATTTCGGATTGTGCTGATCGGTGCCGAATTTGGTGCCACGGCTAACGTGAAGCCATGCAGTGGATGGCGCTCGTTTTGGTCATATCGATCGCTGTCGGGTATCTGCGAGGAGGAAAGCTCCGAAACCTGACAGAGATCAGAGTCACCCTGTGGTGGTTGCTTCCGCTCGGGTTCATCATCCTTGCCGCATCGAGTTGGATCCCGGGCGACCAGAACGAACTCGCCGTCTCCCTCGTCCTCATTTCCTACTTGCCGCTTCTCCTGTTCATATGGCTCAACCGCGACCTGCCGGGCTTATGGCTCGCTGGACTCGGGATTCTCATGAACTTCACGGTGATCGCACTCAACGGTGGAATGCCAGTGCTGCTCGAAGCGGCCTCGATCGCCGGGAATACCGGTGAACTGACCCTCGACGCCAAGCACGTGCTGCTGACGGATACAACCCGATTGCCGTTTCTTGCAGATGTGATCCCACTGCCATCGGCCGTACTGTCACTCGGGGATGTATTTCTTGCGATCGGAACGGGTGTCTTCCTTGAAGATCAGATGCGTCAACCATTGACTCTGTTCTCACACGGTGTCCAAGGCGTCCCCGGCTCAGCATCCAACTCCTAGTCCACAAACTGACGTCTGACGTCGGGAACCCGCAGCGGGTTCCTTGGAGTTCAGCAACTGAACTCTTGACTCTTGAGGTCGGTCATCGGAAATCGGTCATCGGTCATCGCCGATCAAAAGGTGATTTCCCCACGGAAGACGAGGACACGGCGGAGCGAGGACCCGATGTGAGGATCGTATTCGTAGGCGTAGCCCTGATGGATGCGTTCGAGCGACTCAATCGGTGAAAGCCCCATCGCCGTGCGCGCATCGTCATAGGCACTGGCGACCTTGATGATCTTCGATGCGATGGGAACGTCCGGGTCCATTTCCACACCGGGCGATCGATATGGGCGGTGTTGCTGGGCGACAAGGCTGGACACGTGCTCAAGGTATGGCGCCTCGGCAATGATCTGGGAACCCCATCGCGCGATGTCTTCATCGGTGTACCCAGCCTTGACGATGGCCGGCTCGTTCAAGGTGATGCGACCGACGTCGTGCATCAACGCCGCGTATTCGAGCTCCACCACCTGGTTGGGGTGAAGCCCCATCTCCTGTGCGATTGCCACAGCGAGATCCGCGGTCCTTGTCGAGTGGCCAGACGGGGCGAGTCCGGCAACCTCGGGGATCTGAGCAAGGGCACGGATCGTCTGCCCATAGGTCACGCGAGTCGAGTGATACCGCTCGAAAGCCAGGTGGCCGAACGCGTACGGAAGAATCGCAACAGCCAATGCCCACGCACCCATGAGCGGCCACGTAAGACCGAAGAGGGTGCCCGCAGCGAATATGGACACAACGACTGCCCAATCCTCGAGCGCAAGAAGCCATAGGTACCGCCCGGCCAGATCGCTGCGTTCCAGGCCGACGAATGCGGCAACGAGCGCCCTGACGACAAACCACAGAGTGCCCGCGACGGCCACGCCAACGACGACCGTCCATGACGGATCAAGAGTGTGTCGTTCCGATAGCGCCTGATACACAACGAGGTATGCCATCGCATAGGTGGCCATTCCCACACCATCGGTCAGAAAGTCGCCGTCCGTTCGGTTGAGTGTCGTTGACAAATTGCGCTCGACCACTCCAGTAGCCGCAAGCGCAAGACAGATCGCCGCACCGAGCGTCGCATGATCTGTTGTGAGTATCGAAGCGGCCACCGCAGCACCGATACCGAGACTCAAACGCGAACCCGAGGGGGCCGGCACGGTAATAATCGACACAACCGTGATCGCAGTAGCCCACACCAACACGGGGACAAACCAGTCAAGAACGCTGCCATTGGTCTGACCCAGGCCCGATGCCGTGAAGGCAACAGCGCCGATGAGCAGCCCAATCCAGGCCACGATGCTGAGCGTGCGAAGTCTGACCTCAGCCACGACGCGCCTCCGGTTCTTCGGATTCACTTGGTCGCCGATCGGCGCGCTGCGTTGACGGGTCGTACTTCATTCGCGCGGTGTTCGAGATGTCACCAAAGCCGTGCTCGGCTCGTCGGCGCGCCTCGTCCTCAGAGATCTCAACCGGGGATCCATACTGCTCCCCCGATGCCGTCAGCACCTCGACAAAGGCCTCAACGATCTCGGGATCGAATTGTGTGCCCGCAAACCGACGCAACTCGGCAAACGCATATTCCTGTGAAAGGGCGACTCGATACGAACGGGTCGATGTCATGGCGTCAAACGAATCGGCCACAGCCAGAATCCGAGCCTCCAGCGAAGGGGTATGTCCACTGTCACCACTCGACCCGTGGTAGCCGTTGCCGTCGAAGTGTGCGTGATGGTTGGATGCGATCTCAACCATCGGTCTGAGGAACTCGACCTCACTGAGGAGATCCTCGACATGGTGCACATGCCCCTGCATCTCCTCGTATTCGCTTTCCGTCAGTCGGGACTTCTTGCGGATGACCTCGCGGGGAACGGCGAGCTTGCCGACATCATGGATGAGAGCGGCCCAACGCAGGCGCTCCAACTGGGTCCCGTTGAAACCAAGGTGTTGACCGATCATGTTCGAGAAGTAGGCAACTCGCTCCGTGTGACCACGCGTGTAGAGGTCCTTGGCCTCGAGCGCCTTGATGAAGCCAGCCAGGGTTGACAGCTGGGCCTCGCGCAGCCCTGCGTACGACTCGAATGCCATGTATCCGGTGAAGAAGACGATGGCGATCAGCGGGAGCGATGCCGGACCGACGAGGAGGTAGGTCGCCCCGAGCAATCCTCCAAGGAACCCCATGCCGACGTAGGGAACAACGAGCTGCACCATGTGTGACCACGCATTCATGCCTCCGCCGTAGACGCGTCGCACGATGAACGAGACGAGCGACAGGTTGACGATGCCATCGACCACCGCTGCAAGACCGGCTGCGAGGGCAATCAGCCCAACCGTGGACGTCGAGACGGTCCACGGATCGACCGACCCGCCGATGCGCGCCATGAGAAACGCGAGCAAGCCAATCGATACCGCAGCCGAAGTCACAAGTTGACCGAAGTTGACGGATGGTTGAAACCATCGGCGCTCGCGGACATCGGCTGGCGTGAGAATCGCCATCGCAGCCATCGTTGCCGTTCCAAGAACCGCCGACTCGGGACCAAACGCAACGGCGGCAGTCATCATCACCATGATTGAGGGGCTTGCAAAGAGCTTCTCGTTTACCTCAACCGCGTTCCATTCAAAGAACACAAACGCCAAGGCAAAGACTGCCCATAGCCAAAATGGTTGCGGAAAACTTTGGACAAAGAAGAGAACGCCCAGAACCGATGCACCGAGCGCGGCGAAGATGACCGCGATTCGTTTCTTTTCGCGTTCTTGGCGTGTCAGTTCGTCCTGGAACATGCTGTTCCTTGGTTCGGGAACGAGAGGCGGCGGCCTACCTGGAAATCTCAGCTAGCCGACCCGGAAGTGTGCTGCGCCAGCCAGCAAGGCTGCCGCAAGAGTTCCAACGGTTAATGCAAGCTTGATCAACGTGCTCTTCACGAGGTTTGCTCCAGTGGTTTCGTTCCTCGTCACCGACATCAATCGTCAGATCAGGGATCTCCATCGCTTCGCTGGAGTTGTTTTCGTTTATGAGCTTCCCAGGTTCGTGCCACCACCTCCATCGCCCAGTCGACGTGTCGCCCAGGCAAATCGTCCATATCGTACGGTTCTACGAACAGTCCCGTACCGAGAGGCGCCTGCTCGTCAACGACGAACACACGTCCCGGACTCCGCCAAGAGTCCTCACCGCCTTAGCGCAGGCCGTGAACGGTCAACTTAATGCTCATATCACCCTGTCGCAAGACTTATCGGTCGGATCACCCCCCATGTTGAGGTTTGGGCCACATCGCGCGACCACCCAGAGTCACCCTGTTGACACACCTGGGGTCCTCCATCGGCTACGCTCGCCTCATCATGTCAGTGAACTTCCGCGAACTTGAAGAGGGTCTTACCCGCCTCGACTCTGTCGATGCGGCCCGAGTTGTCAACCAAGGCGACAGGATCACCGAAATCCACGTGATCGCTGCCTCCGACAAACCAACGAAGCAGGTCGCGCGCGATGTCCAAAGCCTCGCGATGGCCCGGTTCGGGCTTCCCATCGATCATCGCGTGATTTCGGTCGTCCAGATCAGTCCACAGCATCTGGATCTCTCATCAATGGCTCGAGCGGCCCTCAAAGGCGTCTCGGAGTCCCCGAACGGTGTTCGAACGACGATGGAGGTAACCCTCCGTCACGATGATGAGGAATACGTCGGAACAGCGACCGGGCCAGCGGTCGCCTCGGCGCGTCTGCGACTCGTGGGGGAGGCAACCATCGACGCTATCGAAAAGACATTCGATTCGATGCCGCCGATCGCTCTGGACTCGATCGCCAAGACCCACGTCGGCACCCGCGATGTAATCGTCGCTGTGCTGGTCACGGCCGGCGAGCGTGGTGGCGAGGACCTCAACGTCGGCTCTGCGATCTCGGCGTCCTCCGACGACGATGCCGGAGTTCGTGCCGTCCTCAACGCACTGAACCGCAGGCTTTCTTCTCTGAGCGAATGACCCCGGCCGATCGACCGGGCGCTGCAACACCTACGGCCGGGCCAAGAGCGACCAAGATGCTGATGGCTGAACCTCAAGAACCCCGGTCGTCGCCGGACCACTCCATCAGGGTGGCGTCGATGTAGACGGCGATACCCCCGTAGTCGATCGTCACCCATACCGGACAGTTCGAGTAGTCGGGTTCCGCGCATCCACTGCCCGGATCAAATCCCTCCACCCAAGCGTCCCAATCCACGTTGCCCTGGAACGGGTCCTCGACCAGGGTCGCCCCGAATGCCTCGACGGTGAACACCTCGGGGTTGCTGTTGCGGATGTACGGCGTCAACTCGAGGGGAACGGAGGGGTAGGCATCCTCGACGGCGGCAGGGTTGGCCTGATCGCCCTCGAAGTAGCACGCCACATCAAGGGTGAACTCCGAGGCGAGGATGTCGATGTCCTCAACGAAACCGAACCACTCGCCGTCCGGAAGGACATCGCCGGATGGCGAGCAGCCCGAGCCCGACGGCACCGCCGCTGGGATGGTCGTGGTTGCAGCAGCCGTGGTGGTGGTCGCCGGAACGGTGGTTGTCGTGGTGGTCTCCACCGTCGTGGTAGTGGTCTCCACCGTCGTCGTTGTGGTCTCCACCGTCGTCGTTGTCGGAGTTGCAGCCGAGTCGCCACCGCAAGAAACCATGAGAAGGGACAAGGCGAACAGCAAGGCGAGGACGCGCACCATTCGGGTCTGCAGTGTTTGCATTCGTTCGAAACTAGCAGAGCGTCGAACCAAGGTGCTGGCTGGCAGAAAGGTCAAAGTACCGGCGAGCCATCGAATCTCGACATCAGCAGCACATTCATTGCAGCCGAGATAGTCCATACGAAGTCCCCGATTGCGGCTTTTCTTCCAGTTGTTGGTAGGCGATTCGGTTGCTGTTGACAACCGACAGCGATAGCCTGACCTTGTTGGTCGGCGACCCAAAGCGACCACAGAACCTGATCGGGCGGAACCTGAAACAGGTTGACTCAGGACATACAAGCGAGCCACGGAGACACGTGCGACCGCGAATACCACTCGCATACGCTGGATTGCTGATCGTTGCCCTCGTGGCCATCGTCGGTTTTGCCGCGTTCTCGACATCGCCCTCAACCGGTTCGTCACCAGATGAGGCAGCGGATCAAAGCGCTGCGTCGATCGAGGCTGCCGTTGCTCCTGTATCGGCTCGGGTCGCGTCGGCAATCCTGGCACTACGCGTTTCTGACGCCGATGCTCGTCTGACCCAAACACCATCGACGACCGCCCCCGCCTCCACGACCACCGAAGTCACAACCTCGAGCACGACAGAGCCAGAGGCAGAGGTAGAGCCAGAGGCAGAGCTGGCCGAATCGACATCGACCCTCCCCGACACAACGACAACCCCACCGCCGCCGAAGGACACGACACCCCCGGCTCTGAAGATCACGTCGCCATCAGATGGGGCGACGGTTGATGACCGAGTCGTCACGTTCGAAGGCACATCCGAACCGGGGGCAATGGTGACCTCGGGTCCCTACGAAGCGAACGTCGAGGAAGACGGCGACTGGTCCATCAAGCTCGTGGTTTCATCGGAAGGCTCCAAAGCAACGATCACCGCGCATGACGAGGCTGGGAACACCACGACCAAGTCAATCACCGTGACCTACGATCCTCCGGCGGCCCAGACCACAACAACCACCACAAACGCTTCCCCACCTCCTCCCCCACCCGACGAACCGAAGTGGTCGCCGCTTTGGCCCGCCGACCCAGGGGGCCGACAGAGCCTTGAGCACTGGCGGCCACTCGTCGAGCAATACTGGCCGGCGAATCTCGTCAACTGTGCACTCAACATCATCTACTTCGAGTCTCACGGTGATGCGAGGGCGTACAACTCCAGCGGCCCCGGCTTCGAAGGTCTCTTCCAACACCACAGCGGCTACTGGAAAGGTCGAGCGGCAGCGGCAGGATTCCGAGACAGCAACGGCCTGTATGCCACTCCGTACAGCGCGGAGGCGAACATCGCCGTGGCGTGGTATCTCGCAAACAATTCGTCACCGTGGGATCGTCACTGGTCGGTTGATCCACACCACCCGAACGCCCCTTACGAGTGCACCGAATAATTTGGCGTATCATCGGGACACGATGAACCACACGATGAAGAACGCAATCAGGATCGCTGGCGTTGTCGCTGGCTTGGCCGCAGCGGCCTGGGCACTGCGTGACCGCATGCTTCCCGATCCAGCGCCGCCCACCGACTCCCCACCGAAGTTCCGGACCGGTGGAACCACGGGAGACGACCTCACCGAGATCAAGGGCATCGGGCCCGCCTTTGCGCAGCGGCTCGCCGACTCAGGAATCACGACCTTTTCAACGCTCGCCGGTGAGGATGCTTCCACGGTTGCTGAAGTGGCGAACACCACCGAAACGGCAGCGCAGCGGTGGATCGACGCCGCAGCATCACACGTGTGATGCATGGTTTATCTCGCAGAGCCCGAACATCTCGGTGATCTCCTCCCCAACGAGCCCAACTACCGGGCTGACCAACTGACGGAATGGTTGTACCGGCACCCCGTGCTCGATGCCTCCGCGATGACCAACCTTCCGACATCGGTCCGCGAGTCCATCGGTCCCGATCTCTGGCCGTTCCACCTCGCCGTCGACCAGGTCGGCGACGGAGGGGCAACTCGTAAATGGTTGTTTAGCTGCCACGACGGTTCCCAGATCGAGACGGTCCTGATGGGGTACCCGTCGAGGACCACCCTGTGTATCTCCTCTCAGGTTGGATGCGCCATGGGTTGCACCTTCTGTGCAACCGGACAATTCGGATTTGACCGACATCTCGCGGCCGGCGAAATCGTGGCCCAGGTCGCATACGCAAACGCCTACCTTGCATCCACACCCCTACCCCGCAGTCCAGAACGAATCACGAATGTTGTGTTCATGGGCATGGGTGAACCGCTCGCCAACTACAAGCACACACGCGAATCGATCAGGCGCATGATTGAGGTCATGGGTATGTCGGCACGCTCGATCACGGTCTCGACCGTGGGCTTTGTGCCGGGGATGCGGAAACTCATCGAGGAGCCCTGGCCGGTGAACCTTGCCGTGAGTCTTCATTCCACGATTCCTTCCGAGCGAACCAGGCTGGTCCCCATCAACGATCGCTATCCGATCGACGACGTCGTCGATGCTGCCTTCGAGTACTACGCGGCCAAGGGTCGGCGAGTTTCGCTCGAATGGACCCTGATTGCCGGTGCGAACGATTCCGATGAGGAGGCGATCGGGCTTGCCCGCATCGCCCGGAAAATTCATGCCCATGTGAATGTGATCGCGCTCAACCCAACACCACTGAGCACTGATCGCCCACCCGATCGTGATCATGTCAGACGCTTCATCGCGACACTTGCGCGCGAGGGCGCCAATGTGACTCTTCGAGACACCCGCGGTCAGGACATCGACGCCGCATGCGGCCAACTCAGACTCCGAAATACGCGTACCCAGGGTAAGAACCCACTCTCACGGTCGGTGTCGGCCCAAAGAACGGTCGAACTACCCTGAGCATTCCAGTCACCAACAAGCGAGGTATCTAGATGACACTTGAGGCAGGACAGAAGGCCCCGGCGTTCACAGCCGAGGACCAGACAGGCACGGTCAGGACTTCGGACGAGTTTGCCGGATCCAAACTCGTCATCTACTTCTACCCGAAGGCTTTCACACCGGGCTGCACGACGGAGTCCTGCGACTTTCGTGACCGACATGACCTGCTCGCCGCGAAGGGATACCAGATCCTCGGCGTGTCGCCGGACAAGCCAGAGAAACTGCAGAAGTTCAAGGATGAATACGAACTCCCCTTCGACCTCCTCTCAGATCCCGAACATGCGATGTCCGGAGCGTTCGGCGCGTACGGCCCGAAAACGAACTACGGACGGGAATACATGGGCATCATCCGATCGACCTTCCTGATCGACGAAGATGGAGCAATCGAAGAAGCCTTCTACAACGTGCGCGCCAAGGGCCACGCCGACCGAATCACGAAGGCGATCGACGCCTGATGGCAGTCAAAACCGCCGTCTTCCCCGTCGCTGGTCTTGGCACCCGGTTCCTCCCGGCCACCAAGGCGATCCCGAAAGAAATGCTCCCTGTCGTCGACACTCCGCTCATTCAGTACGCCGTTGAAGAGGCACTCGAAGCTGGGATCGAGAACCTCGTATTCGTGACGGGTCGCGGCAAGACAGCCATCGAGGATCATTTCGATGTTTCGTATGAACTTGAAGCCACGTTGCGCTCACGGGCCGAAACTGAGACGCTCGAAATGCTCAATGAAATCCGACTGCGTCCCGGACAGGCCGCGTATGTCCGGCAGATGGAGCCACTCGGTCTCGGGCACGCGGTGTGGTGCGCCCGCCACCTCATCGGAGACGAACCGTTCGCCGTCCTTCTCGCCGACGACCTGCTCCACCCCACCGGCGACGCCCTCAAGGCGATGATCACCGAACACGAAGCCACGGGGGCCAACATCATCCTTGTTCAGGAGGTCGATCCCGTCCACACGGACCGATATGGGATCATCACTCCCGGAGAGTCCACCGAAACGGCCACCGAAGTGGTCGGCATCGTTGAGAAGCCGTCGACGGCCGAAGCGCCCTCGAACCTCGGAGTCATCGGGCGGTACATCCTGAACCCCTCGATCATGGACAGGCTTGCCTCAACGAGACCTGGAAGTATCGGCGAGATTCAACTCACCGATGGCATCGCCACTGCCCTTGGAACGGAGCTCGTCAGTGCTGTGACCAACCCCGGCGTCCGGTTTGACTGCGGAACCACGATCGGCTTGATCGAAGCAACGCTCTCGATCGCGCTTGAACGCGACGACATCAGCACCGATGTTCGCGCGCTGGTCAAGCGACTGGGCTAGCGAGCCGGCAACCGACCGTATCCTGTGGTCATGGCACAACCGACGCAAGGCGAAACAATGACGAAGCTCGATCTGCTCCACCAACACGGACAGTCCATCTGGTACGACTTCATCCGGCGAGACATGCTCGACGGCGGCGGCTTGGCCGATCTCGTGTCCGACGGCATCCGGGGTGTCACATCGAACCCATCGATCTTCGAATCAGCGATTGCCAAGACCGAGCTCTACGACGAGCAGATCGCCTCGCTCGGCGACGTTTCTCCCGAAAGCGCTTTCGAAGCGCTTGCGATCGATGACATCCGCGCCGCCGCGGACATCCTCGCCTCGGTATACGACGACTCTGACGGCGAAGACGGCTACGTCAGTCTTGAGGTCTCGCCGCGCCTCGCAAACGACACGGCCGGAACCATCTCGGACGCGATGCGTCTGTGGGATGCCGTCGATCGACGCAACCTGATGGTCAAGGTGCCGGCGACGCCTGCTGGAATCCCGGCCATAGAAGAACTCACCGCTGCCGGGATCAACATCAACGCAACTCTCATGTTCTCCATGGCTGACTACGAGGGTGTTGCGATGGCCTTCGTACGCGGTGCACGAAGAGCTTCAGACCCTGCCGTCCTCGCATCCGTCGCGTCGTTCTTCGTTTCACGCGTCGACGCGTCGACGGACGCTGCCCTCGAACGAGTCGGTACCGATCAGGCGGCTTCGTATCTCGGAAAGGCGGCGATTGCGAACGCAAAGCTCGCCTATCGTCGGTTCCAGGAGATCTTCGAAGGTGACGACTTCGCAACGCTCGAAGCGATCGGGTGCCGCCCCCAGCGTGTCCTTTGGGCTTCAACGTCAACCAAGAACCCGGCATACAACGATGTCATGTACGTCGAAGAGCTGATCGGGCCACGAACGGTCAACACCGCTCCGCCCCACACGATTGAAGCGTTCCTCGATCATGGTGAAGTCAAGGGCGGATCCCTCCTCAAGGGTGTGAATGAGGCGGCAACCCTCATCCGGGATCTGCCAACGATCGGAGTCGACTTCGATGCCATCACACACCAACTCCAGATCGACGGTGTGGCGTCCTTCGCAAAGGCATACGAGTCACTCCTCACAGCCATCGCCACAAAGCAGCGACGGGTCGTTGCATGAAGATCAGCCTCTCCCGATCTGAGCGGGATGAGGCGATTGCAGCACTCCAGAGACGGTGGGACGCCGAGGACCTCATGGGCCGGGTATGGCGCAAGGATCCGACCGTGTGGTCCGACGAACCCCAACCTGAGATTGATGACCGTTTGGGTTGGCTCGACCTCCCGGCCACGGCAGGGCGACACATCGAGGAGATCGACCGGCTCTCCGATGTCGCGACCTCTGTAGGTATCAGGCACATCGTTCTCTGCGGCATGGGAGGATCGAGCCTTGCGCCCGAGGTCTTCTCTGCCACACAGACCCAAAGAGCCGGCCATCCGAGCCTCATCGTGTGTGACTCAACACATCCCGACGCACTCTCCGCGATCGCAACTTCCATAGACACATCGAAAACGTGGTTCGTGATCTCATCAAAGTCGGGCACGACGATCGAGACGCTTTCGTTCATGCAGTATTTCTGGGAGGCCGTGTCGGAACTGTCGCCGAGTCCGGGCGACCAATTCATCGCTGTGACCGATCCTGACTCCGCACTCGCCGACACTGCTGTCGAGCACGGGTTTCGCGCTGTCTTCCTCGCCGATCCGAACGTGGGCGGCCGCTACTCGGCGTTGAGTGCATTCGGGCTGGTGCCAGCAGGGCTGATCGGATGCGACATTCGTGCCCTTCTCGCAGCAGGTGCGGCTGCCGCATCCCTGTGCAGCCCTGAAACGCCGCTCAGTTTGAATCCGGGCTTCACGATCGGAGCATCAATGGCAACTGCTGCCAGCCGGGGTCAAGACAAGGTGCGATTCGTCGGAGACGATGTGGGCGGTCCGGTCGGAGCTTGGGTGGAGCAGCTCATTGCGGAGTCGACCGGGAAGGACGGGAAGGGCATCGTTCCGCTCGATGGTGGACCGCGACGGGTTGACGCCACGGACGAGATTGTGGTCTTCCTTGGCTCGAATATGGCCGACCAAGGCGTCGACGAGCCCGATGTTGTGATCCAATTCGAACGTCCCGCCGATGTCGGAGCGGTCATGTTCATCCTCGAACTCGCCACGGCGGTCGCTTCCGAGATGATTGGCATCAATCCGTTCAACCAGCCCGACGTGCAGCGAGCGAAGGCACTCGCGATCGAGGCGATGCAGGACGGATCCGGTGAGATCACGGGATCGCTGTCGATTCGGTCGCCGAACATACACAGTCGACTGGTCGAGCTGCTGGCCCCACCTCGACCCAGCTATGTCGCCATTCAGGCGTTTTTGGCACCCAGCGCCGATACAACGACGGCACTCAGATCCATCCAGCAGAACGTGACCAACCGAACAGGTGCTGCAACGACCGTCGGCTACGGTCCTCGGTTCCTTCACTCGACCGGCCAGCTCCACAAGGGTGGTCCGAAGGGGGCGCGGTTCATTCAGATCGTCGATACTCCTTCGCACGACATCGACGTACCGGACACGGACTTCAGCTTCGGCAAGCTCATCTCCGCACAGGCAGCAGGTGATCTCGCCGCGCTCACCGACATCGATGGCCGCGTCATGTCCATCAACCTCGGGGAGGATCCGGCGGCTGGGCTGATCGGGCTTGCGAACGTCGTACGGGAACCCGACTGATGACGAAAGCCGTCACGTTCGTGATCTTCGGCGCGACCGGACATCTGTCGCGAACAAAACTGATTCCTTCACTCGCAAAAGTCATCGCACGCGAAGACCTCAGTGCACATGCCGTGATCGGCGTCGGGAGCAGAGACCGATCCTCCGAGGACTTCATGGCACTCGTCAAGGCAAGTCTCTCGACGGCTCAGGTCGACACCGAGGTGTCCGAACGATTCCTCTCAGGTTCGTTCAGCTATCACGCCGTGTCCGATGAGCGGTCATACGATGACCTTGCCTCCCACGTTGAACGGATCGAGGCGGCCGAGGCTTTGCCAGCCAACCGTCTGCTCTACCTGGCGGTGCCCCCATCCAAACTTGACGCGACGGTTGTCGGAATCGCGGCGTCCGGACTCAAGTCAGGGAAGGGCTGGACCCGGCTCGTGGTCGAAAAGCCATTTGGAACGGATCTTGCATCTGCTGTGCGATCCAATGACATCATTCACGCAACCTTTGCCGAAGACCAGGTGTACCGAATCGACCACTTCCTCGGCAAGGAGACCGTTCGCAACCTCCTCGTGTTCCGGTTCACCAACAGCCTTTTCGAGCAGACGTGGAATCGACGTCACATCGAGTCGGTCGAAATCACGGTCGCTGAGAGCCTGGGTGTCGATGGTCGGGCCGCCTACTTCGACGAGAGCGGCACGGTGCGGGACATGCTTCAGAATCATCTCACACAGATTCTCACACTGATTGCCATGGAACCGCCAGCGGTCATGGATGCGGCTTCGATCCACAGCGAGAAGGTGAAGGTCCTGTCCGCTGTGCGTCCGATTCCTGCTGACGATGTCGTACTGGGCAGGTACGGGTCCGGTTCCATCGGCGGCGAATCAGTTGCCGGATACCTTGATGAACCCGGTGTGTCCGATGGATCGCTCACACCGACATTCGTCGCTGCCCGGATGAATATTGACAATTGGCGATGGCACGGCGTTCCGTTCTACCTGCGCACGGGGAAGCGGATGTCGAGACGGACCTCCCTGGTCACGGTCCGGTACCTACGGCCACCCATCTGTCTCTTCCACCGTGAAGGAGACTGTCGGGGACATCAGAATGTGCTGACGTTGCGACTCCAACCCGACGAAGGCTTCGAGCTGCTCATTGATGTCAAACAACCCGGACCCGGTGCGATGATCGGCCAGATCCCACTCGCCGTGAGCTATGACGACATCCTCGAATCGGCACCTGATGCATATGAAACGCTGCTCGCTGATGTCATCTGGGGCGATCAGACACTGTTCGTGCGATCTGACGAGGTGGAAGCCGCATGGAAGCTGTATGACCCTCTATTGGATCGCAGCGACATCCACACCTATCCGGCCGGATCCAACGGACCCGAGAGCGCCGATCGGTTGATCGTGACCGAACCGGGGGTCTGGACCGCGATCTAGGTCCTCGGCCGATGCTGGTAGTTCGAGTCGGAACACCGACTCGCCGTCATGGTGATACGTCAAGCTACCGCGCATGAGCTCAGCCAGAGTTCGCGAAACCGACAATCCAAGACCCACCGACCCCGGCCTGCCAGCGGTCTCGTGCGCCCGTTCGTAGGGCTCGAAGATGCGCTCTCTGTCGTCCTCCGAGATTGGACCGCCGCTGTCACGTACCTCGATCACACACACACCGGCTTTCACTTCTCCGACCACCTGGATCTCGTCGCCGCCGTACCGAATCGCGTTCGAAACGAGGTTTCGCAAGATCTGGCGCAGACGGATCGGATCCGCCTCAATCGTGACTTCGGGTACGTCAGCCTCGATCACGCGGGAGGTATGAGACTCGAAACCGGCCAGTACTCCGGCAACCTCTGCGGCAACCTCGACGGGGACAATCTGAACCGCGACATTGCCGATGTTCGCTCGGGCAGCGACGAGTAGATCCTCGATCAGGTCGGCCATATCTCCGCTCTGGCCGACCAGCATCGATGTGAACTCGTCCATCTCCTCATCCGTGAGCGACATCCATCGTTGTCTCAATTCGTGCGCCAGACCACTCACAACAGTCAGCGGCGTTCGCAGCTCGTGGGACACACTTGCCACGAACGCATCCTTGGACTTGACGAGCTCCTCGAGTCTGTTGTTCGCCCCCGCCCGGTCAACCGCCGCAGCGAGAACGTTGGTCACCGAGAACAGGAAGTTGAGATCATCGGCGGTGAAGACCCGTTCGTTGCGCGACAGGACAACAAGCGTTCCGAAATTGATCTCCTTCCCCGGCACCATCAGCGCAATGCATGACTTGTATCCCTCCTCCAGGAGGGCAGGAGCGGCGAACCGCACTTCGGCCGCTGATCGGAGGAAGACCGGTGCGGCAGCCATGTGGGTCCGATCGGCAATACCAGACAGTACGGACGCCTCCACACCGATGCTCGGATTCGAGCCCACGGTCTGGAAGAACCCCTTCGGGTCACGTTGTAGTACAGCCACGCCATCAGTTGCGAGCACCTCAGAAACCACGTCCGACAACGCGTCGCACAGCATCTCGATGTCTTCACATTCAAGGGCCAGCTGCCCGATCGATGCCGCAGCCTCCTGCTGAACCGCACGGACCCACAGCTCGTCTTCGATGTTGCGCCTGGCGGTCACATCCACCATCGCCCCCTCGTAGAACGCCCCCGTCGGTGAGTCGATCAACCGGGACGTATCCCGTATCCAGCGCAGGGAGCCATCGTGTGTCTTGAGGCGCCACTCGTAGCCAGCGACAACCCCTTCCTTGTTGAGAAGTTCAGCGAGCTGGTCGCGCTCGGATTCATCGGCGTAATACGTACGAGCGTTCTTGCCGACAATCTCGTCCTTGCTTTCTGCGCCGAGAAGTTCAACCAGTGCCTGGTTCACGTGCGCAATGGACCCGTCAGGGTGTGTCCGGTAGAGCGCGACCGGAATCCGTTCAAAGAACGTGCGGTAGTCGACACGTGTCCGCCTCAGCTCCTCTTCGGCGATGGCCTGACCGGATCGGTCGTGGAGCATGAGCTGCATCGCAAGATCGTGCCCGTAGTCAACGGAGTTCGCAGCCAAATCGACCCATACGAGGTTGTTGTCTGCGTCACGGAACTGCAGTTGCTGGTTCTCAACTGTTTCCCACAGGTTGAGAACCCGACCGCGAATCTCCTTGAAGAGACCAATCGAATCCTTGTCGACGTAATTCAGGATCTTCGTCGACGCAATCGAGCTACCCCCGGATCCAAGCATCGTGTTTGCTGCATCGTTGGCGTAGACGATCACGTTCTCTACAACGACGATGAAGCCGATCGGGGCCGCATCCATCAGTTTGCGGTACCGCTCCTCACCTGTCTCGGCAGCATCGTTGACGGCGGCGAAGTATCGGTCGATCAGGAGAAACGCAAAGTAGGAACCGACCAGGCCGGCGGCAGCTCCGAAGATCAGCAAGGGACTTTCGGAAATCGCGTTGACGGGCAAGTCCGCAAGGGCCGAGTCTGGGAACGACACGACGACCAACTTCGACAACTGGAGTGCGACAGCGAGGATGGCCACGATGCGTCCCTCGCGCTTTGAGCCAAGGAGAACGGAATAGCCGATGGCCCACATGGCGAGCATGAGGGAGAGTCCGCCCACCGCTGGGGCGAGGAGCCACAACCCGTACGCAATGACAAGGTCGGAAGCGGCGGCCGTTCTCACGCCCGTCCCTTCTCCAGACTGACGGACCAAGAACGGTGTGATCGTCGT
>QQUL01000035.1 GCA_008501565.1 Armatimonadota bacterium | reverse complement strand
CTGCTATCGATCCCTTCGCTGGCCGACCCCACGCACCCTGATCGCGTGCAACCGGTCGAAGCTTATGCCGACCTGTTGTGGTTCACTACCGGAGGAGGCAAGACCGAGGCTTACCTCGGTGTGGCCGCCTTCACTATGGCCATTCGGCGTATGCAGGGCAACCTGGGCGGCTACGATGGTTCACGCGGTCTGGCCGTGATCATGCGTTACACCCTGCGCCTGTTGACGCTACAACAGTTCCAACGCGCCACGGCACTCATCTGTGCGATGGAGAAACTTCGTCGAGATGCTCTCGCGACAGGCGATGGGGCACTCGGCACCGAGCCGTTCACCATCGGTCTGTGGGTAGGCAACAAAGTTACGCCGGGTACCACAGAAGAGAGTCATTACGCCATTCGAGCCATACGAGACCCGAGCAAGAATACGGCTGGCAAGTCGTCCCCGCTGCAGCTCACGACGTGTCCGTGGTGTGGAACCCCGATCAATGCCGGCAGGGACGTAGTCGTTGACAGAGATCGTGGGCGTACCGTGGTCTATTGTGGAGACAAGATGAGCAGCTGCGCATTTTCACGGGGCAGGTCGAGCAAGCTACTAAACCCTGGTCTCCCGGTCCTGACGGTGGATGAGGAGATCTACCATCGGCCCCCGACGATGATGATCGCCACCGTTGACAAGTTTGCCATGATGGCTTGGCGCGGCCAGGTGCGCACGTTGTTTGGCCGGGTCGACCAGGAATGCGACCGACACGGACTGCTCTGGCAGGGTGCGGACTGCACTGGAAATCACCAGGCTGGTAGGGGGCTGAATGTGACCAAGGTCAAGAGTATCAGCCCGATCCGACCGCCGGATCTGATCATCCAGGACGAGTTCCACCTGATCAGTGGTCCGCTCGGCACCATGGTTGGTCTGTACGAGACGGCCGTGGACGAGCTGTGCGGCTGGAAGTTTGGCGAACATATGGTCAAGCCGAAGATCATCGCATCGACCGCCACGGTGCGTAAGGCCCGCGAGCAGGTGAACAATGTTTTCATGCGGCGCGTGTCGGTGTTCCCGCCACACGGGCTGGACGTGGAGAACAACTACTTCTCGATCCAACGAGCGATCAAGGACAAACCTGGTCGACGCTACCTCGGCGTCTGCTCTCCAGGTAGCTCACGACCTTCGATGTTGATCCGTGTCTATACGGCATTCCTAACTGCTGCACAGGCGTTGTTCGATCGCTTCGGTGAGCCAGCAGATCCTTACATGACCATGGTCGGCTATTTCAACTCGTTGCGAGAACTGGGCGGCATGAAGCGCTTGGCCGAGGACGACGTGCAGACGCGTTCCTACCGGGTGCAAATGAGCATGGTCGAGCGACCCGCATTGGCACAACGCAGCGTCAGCAACATTCGTGAGCTGACCTCACGGGTCTCCAGCCAGGACATCCCGAAGTACCTCGACAACCTCGAGGTGAAGTTCAAGTCCGAGTTCGATGCCGCAGCCGGCAAGTACGTGACCAAGTGGCAAGAGGGCGACACCCGGGCGATTGATGTCGTGCTGGCCACCAATATGCTGTCGGTGGGTGTCGACATCAGTCGGCTGGGGATGATGGCGGTCAATGGTCAGCCCAAGGGTACGGCGGAGTACATCCAGGCCACTAGCCGGGTGGGTCGTTCCTTCCCTGGCTTGGTCTGCACCGTGCTCACCTGGGCGCGGCCGCGAGACCTTTCGCACTACGAGACCTTCGAGCACTATCACGCTACCTTCTACAAACACGTCGAGGCGCAATCAGTGACGCCTTTCTCACCGCGCGCGATGGATCGTGGCCTGACCGGTTCGTTGCTGAGCCTGATGCGCTTGGAGAACGATGCGTTCAGCCCCAACGAGGGGGCAGCTAAGTTAGACAAGTCAGATAAGAGTGAAATCACCGAGGCCATCGATGTGCTTGTCAGGCGAGCCTGGAATGTCAGCGAGCTGTCCAGCACCAAGGGCCTGGCCGAACAGGAACTCAAGGAGCGCGCAGATGAGTGGGCCAGGGAAGTAGCTAAAGGGGGCCGCATCCTGGCCTATGAGAAGCGAGGCCCCGAGAAGGACAAGACCGTTGCATTGATCAGGTCGCCGGGTATCCAGGCCTGGGACAACTGGACAGTACCCATGTCGATGCGCGAGGTGGAGCCCGGCGTGCGGTTGATCATGAATACAAGCCACATTACGGACGACCACGATTGGAAACCTCGTCCCGCTACGAAGGTCGAGGATTGACTATGAGCCCGTTCACCAGCAATAGAACACCAGTAGGTGAAGTGCGGCCCAGTCAGCTGCTATGGACCTATGGGCCAGGGGCATTGATTGATCTCCCGAGTCTGTCCGTGGTGACTTTGGGCATCGACCAATGGGAGACAGATCGCTGCCAGCCGATTACTGAGTCGCGCCTTCTAGCAGCCGTGCGCAAGGTGCTCGGGTCGCAAGTCGAGAGTCTGCGAATGCCGCCCTTTCACAAAAGTGAATTCGTCGATGTGTGGTCGGCAGAGGCAAATATCGGCGTGCCTGTTCGACCCTTCCCTCGCTGGATGCGTTGTGTGAAATGCGGCTTGTTGTCGCCGTTCGATGCGGGGTTGTTCCAGATCAAGGAAAATCGTTACAGGCCAGAGAGAACCCGGTTCGTCCACAAAGGATGCCGGGGTTCGAAGGGCGATCAGTCCGCCAAGGACGCCGATGCCGTACCGGCACGTTTCCTATTGGCCTGCCGCGACGGTCACCTAGACGACTTTCCTTGGCACTACTTCGTCCACGGCGGCAACAATTCATGCAAGGGCACGCTGCGCTTCTTCGAGAGCGGTGCCTCACTGCAAACGGAAAACCTGTGGGCGAAATGTGATGTGTGCGGAGCATCGAGGAGCATGGCTCACGCCTTCGGCAAAGCCGGAAAAGAGAATCTGCCGGGTTGTCGAGGACGCCATCCCCACCTCGACCAATTCGACGACGGATGTGACGAGGAAGCGCGCGCAGTTCTATTGGGCGCCACGAATAGCTGGTTCCCGATAACGCTCTCGGCGCTCGCGATTCCTCAGACCAAGGACCCGCTCAGCCAGCTGGTTCAGGATGGCTGGGAGTTTTTCGAAGAGCTGAAATCCGAAGCCGAGGTATCGGTGGCGGTGAAGACCTTGAAGAAGACCGGGGCATTGCCAGGGATCGACAAATATCAGGCGGCATCGATCTGGATGGCCATCGAGGCGCACCGTGCCGGGGGTGGGCAGGAGGTCGTGGGTGAGTCCGACATCAAGGGTCCCGAGTGGGACGTGCTGACAGAGGCAAATCCGCCCACGGACTACCCGCACTTCATGAGCAAGAAGGTTGGAACGCCGCCGGCCTTTGCGAAGCACATCAGCAGAGTGCTGCTTCTGGAGCGTTTGCGCGAGGTCAATGCCTTGCTTGGTTTCACTCGTGTGGAAGCCCCCGAAGAAACGGGTGACCCAAACGAACGGCCCCAGATGGCCAACCTCTCGCGAAACAAACCGGATTGGGTTCCCGCGAACCAAGTACATGGTGAGGGTATCTTTATCCAGTTCGATGAACAGGTGCTCGTCACTTGGGCATCCCTGCCTGCCGTCGCGCAAGTCGACAAGATGCTCCGAGGTGGCCACAGGGGATGGCGCAATTCACGCCGTCTCGATCCTGACGAGGGCTACCCCGGAATTCGCTACGCTATGCTCCACACACTCTCACACCTGCTGATTCGTGAGTTGGCGCTGGAGTGTGGCTACAACGCTGCGAGTATCCGTGAGCGAATCTATGCTGACACCTCGGGGAATAGTCCCCAGGCCGGTATCCTTATCTACACGGCCGCCGCTGATTCCGATGGGACGTTGGGTGGCCTCGTCGATCTCGGTAAGCCGGAGAATCTAGGGCGCTTGTTGGAGCAGGCCTTGAATCGCTCGAAGATATGCTCGTCGGATCCGCTCTGCTCCGAGCACGATCCCGAGAAAGATCGCTCGCTTCATGCTGCAGCGTGCCACGCCTGTAGCCTGGTGGCCGAGACCTCCTGTGAGCGCGGCAATCGCTACCTGGATCGGTCATTGCTGGTTCCAACCCTAGAACGAATCGACGCGGCTTTCTTCAAGGGCTCGTGACATGGAGAAACTATTGGACGCCGTCGCAGCCGTGGTCTGTCTGGTCTCACCGGAGAAGGTTCAGGCTATAGCTAGCCGG
>QQUL01000182.1 GCA_008501565.1 Armatimonadota bacterium | reverse complement strand
CCATTCGGGAACACCACTCGATGAAGTCCTTGCAGGGTGGGCTGGCGTTGATCTGGATGAACTGAGGGAAGAGGCTGCCGCTGCACCCGACACCCCACAGCCGGAACCGACGGCCGAGGACCGCCCTGCCGCCGAACCGCAGCCTGAGGCTCCCGTCGCACCCGCGGCCGCTGCAGTGGTTGCCGGTATAGGGATGGATGAGCTGTTGGAGAAGGTGGCCGAGGCCAAGGGGATGCCTGCGGCGCTCGCAAAACGTTCGGCCGAAGCACGTGCAAAAAAGACCGGTGAACCACTCGAGGCGGTTCTCGCCGATTGGGCCGGAATCGATCCGTCGACCGTCGCGTCAGCGGAGCCGGCCTCCGAACCTGCTCCGGTCGCCGAGGTCGAAACAACCGAATCTGCCGACGCTGAACCAGCTGACGCAGATGCCGAAAGTGAGTCGGCAACCGACGAATCCGCGCCCGCCTCGTCCAATGAGATCGAGATCATCGAACCGAGCGCTGAGGAAATCGTGGACGAGGAGGTCGAGGAGCCGAGTGCCAAGATGGGTCGATATCCCGCATGGCTCGCTGCCGCGTTCCTGATCATTCCTCTCCTCGCAGTTACGTACATCCTGATTTCGCCAAACGGACCACAATGCGGAACGTCCGGCCAACTCCTTGTCGATCCGGTGACGGGCAACGCCGTCAACTGCGATGGATCGGCGTACGGGACCGAGGCTGCCGACTACTTCGGGAACGGTGCTGCCATCTACGCACAGTGTCAAGCCTGCCATGCCGCCGACGGATCCGGGGGTGCGGGACCCGCCTTCACCGGTGGCGACCTTCTCGCCACCTTCCCGGCAGGGTCTTGCTCGGATCAGATCGAGTGGATCGCCCTCGGTACGAGCGGTTGGCCGGATCCGACATACGGCGCCAACGCGAAACCGGTCGGAGGTGTCGGCTTGATGCCTGCGTTTGCCTCGTCCCTCGACGAAACCCAGATCGCCGAGGTTGCGTTGTATGAACGTGTCCAGTTCGGCGGCGAAGACCTTGCCGAGGCAGAGGCCGATTGCGGCTTCACCGAAAACGGTGAGGAAACCACCGACGGCGCCACGGTAGAAGCCGCGGGATAGCGCTTTCAGCTCACAGCTCACAGCTTTCAGTTCCTCTTCACGGGTCCCTTCTGACTTCTGACTTCTTACCCACCGTCATTACCCTCGTCACATGACCTCCTCTCCATCTGCACCATCGGTTCTTGTTGTCGGGGGTGGGCCCGGTGGTGCATCGGCTGCGTACTGGCTCGCACGCAATGGTCTGGAGGTTCACCTGGTCGAGAAGAAGCGATATCCACGCGAGAAGGCCTGCGGCGATGGACTCACACCTCGGGCTGTTCACCAGTTGCTCGACATGGGTTTCGATTTCGACGGCCTCGACCTGCACCGGATCGACGGCCTGCGGTCCTATGCGGGCGATATGGAGATTGAACTGACGTGGCCCGAACATTCGGTCTACCCCAACTGGGGAGCCACGATGCGCAGAGCCGACCTCGATGGGACAGTCGCCACGCTTGCGGAGGCGCAAGGCGCCGTTGTGGAACAAGGAACGACGGCGGCACCGATTCTTGAGAACAACGCGGTTACCGGCGTGACCCTGACCAACGACGACGGCAGCCGTGTCGTGCATCCCGACTTCGTGGTCATCGCCGATGGTTCGAATTCTCGATTCGGTCGTGGCGTCGGTGCGAACCGTCGACGCGACTATCCGTACGGACTTGCGGTCCGGGCGTATTACGAGAGCCCGAACTCAGACGATCCATTCATCGAGAGCCAACTCGACATCAGGGACAAGAAGGGTCGCGCGATGCCTGGTTACGGGTGGGTGTTCCCGCTCGGTGACGGTGAGATCAACGTCGGTGCAGGACTGGTTTCAACTTTCAAGGGTTGGAAGGACGTCAACACGAGCCACATCCTTGAGGCCTACTCCGAGGCGCTGCCAGATCATTGGAAGGTTGATTCGGTAACGCCGCATACAAAGCCAATCGGTGGAAAACTCCCGATGAGCCTGTCGGTCGGGCCAAAGGTCGGTCGCAACTGGGTGCTCGTCGGTGACGCTTCCGGTGCCGTGAACCCGTTCAATGGAGAGGGCATCGACTACGCCTACGAGACCGGCCGGATGGCCGCCACCCATATCGCATCAGCCGCAGCCGGAGGCCTATTGAGCGACTACGCGGTCGAACTTGAGGATGTGTACGGCGACTATCACCGGGTCGCTCGGGTATTTGTCAAAGCGATCGGCAACCCAACCGTGATGAAGACGCTGACGACCGTCGGTCTCCGCTCGAAGCCTCTGATGGAATGGACGCTCAAGGTCATGGCGAACCTTCTCGACCCCGAGGAAGCCAAGATGTCGGAGCACGTCTACAAGGCCATCGAGAAAGTCGTCAACGCGGGACGATGATTTCCGATGACCGATGTCAGGCTGCCGGTGACCGATGTCAGATTGCCGGTGAGCGACTACCGATTTTGGAGCGCTGACTCGACGGCTTGGGGAGCAATGATTCCTTCAGCGATGACCGAACCGTCGGGCCATTCGATCACCGGGACTCGTTCGTTGTAGATCTCAAGAAGGGCGAGGTCGAGGTCAATGTCGATGATGTCGATGGGGACTCCGGCTTCAGCGGCAATCGGACGAACCTCGGCGAGTGCTTCATCACACAAAGGGCACCCCTGTCTCGTTAGAAAACGGATGCCGGTCACCGTGGACCACTCACTATCGTCACCGCAGTGAGACCCGTCACCTCGATCGCCGTTTCTGTACTGCTTGCGTTCATCGTGATCGCATTCATCATCAAGCTGCTGACTGGTGGGCTTTCACCGTAGACAACCAGTCGGTTTGCCTAGGCATCGACGAACCGCTCGTATCGATACTCAAGCGCCTCGATTGCCGGGCGAAGATCTGGCTTCGACGGCGTGATGAGGGTTCGGCCGTGCATTTCTTGAAGGCCATGGCGTAGCATCGGTCCGTCGACTTCTTCGAGAATGTCTTCTCTCACCTCAAGTTCGAGATCTGGACGGACTCCGAGAATGTTCGCGTCAAAAGCGGCGTGGTGGATCTTGCACATGGAAAGGCCGTTCGGCACCGTCGTTTCGCCACCATCGCTGAACGGGATGATGTGAGCCGCATCGAGAAGCTCTCCATGGCGGAGGCTGCAAACGGCACATCGGGTCCGATAGGCGTGCAGGACAGCGTGCCTGAATGCTTGCTGGTCAACTCGCTGTTTCACGGTTCTCGTGTAGTAGCGACGACTCGCTTCAGACATCTCCCACGGCAACCCCGACTCGATAGCCTCGAGTGGCGATGTCAGAAGGGTGAACGTCAGAGAACTCGGATCATCCTCCACGATGAGGCCGGCCTCCGTGTGGTAGAGCCCAGCGACGACCCCTCTCAGGTACAGCACGGGCAGTCCATCATTCATTGCCTTCCGCAGGCGCACATTGGTCCACAGGTTCGGGTCGGTCCCTTCGTATCGATAGAGCAGCCGCCCGTCGGGAGTGACCTCGTCGGGATATGGCGGTTCGACTCCGACCACGGGCGCTTTCGTGGCGATCGAAATGGGAAGATCAAGAACCTGAGGCTTCCAGATGCCTCGCGCTCCGATCAACGGAATGTGCAGGCCGTCAAAATGGAAGGACTTCAGCTCGTCCCAAGACACCGGCAGTTCGCCGGCGTTCGAACGCTTTGAAACATATTCGAAGGCCGCAAGCCGAGCAGCCGATTGCCACGCTGAATCCACGAATCACACCCCTCAGGTTCTGACGCTACTAGGTGAGATCCAAACACACCTGACGCATGGGGGATGTGGTCGATGCTTGGTATCGATTTCGGTTCAAGGACCGATCTGATCCGATGCCACCGCACACGTCATCGATCAGGGAGGTGCTCGAGTGCCTGGAGCGGCGAGTGGGGACTGGTCGTCGTCTGGAGGTTGGCGGTAGACGACTCCGAGCGGGGATGCCCAGACATATTCACCCTCGTCATCGATGAAGTACTTCCACCCAGCATCGTGCCGGATCACATGATCGTGTTTGCAAAGCGGTGCGAGGTTGGACACGGCGGTAGGACCATGTTCTGACCATTCGATCCGATGGTCGAGATCGCATTGCGTCGCTGGCATGCGACAGCCCGGGAAGACACACCGCAGGTGAAACATCTCGACGATTCGTCGCT
>QQUL01000213.1 GCA_008501565.1 Armatimonadota bacterium | reverse complement strand
GACGTGTGGTGCGACCGCGCGCGCCACAGCTACTGCCTGCTCCGCAGTTGGCAGGTCAAGGGCGACGATGATCGGGTTCACCACGGTTCGTACGCTCCGACGAGGTCGCCAATCCGGGCGATGCCGTGGGTGTGCCCGTATCGATGAAGACCTTTGGTGACGCTTTTGGCGATCCGTGGCCGCGCAAGGTGCGCTGTTCCGATGGCAACGGCTGTCGCACCGGCGAGGAGGTACTCAACCACGTGATCGGCACCCGAGATGCCACCGCAGCCGATGATGGGAATTCCGGGAACATCACGGGCGACCTCGACGACACAGCGCAGAGAAATCGGGCGCAGCGCATCACCCGAATAGCCACCCACAACGCCCGAGAGAAGCGGCTTTCTGGTCACAGGGTCGAATCCGACGCCCATCGCGGTGTTCGATACCACCACCCAGTCGGCTCCAGCTTCGGCGCACGCAGCGGCCACCGCTGCGATCGGTTGGGCATCGGGTGAGAGTTTTGCACCAATCGGGAGGTCTGTGACGGAGCGCACCGCCTCCACGACGGATTTCGAGAGAGTTGCATCGAGTCCAAAAGGGGCTCCGTCCAGATTCGGACACGAGAGGTTGATCTCGATTGCCGCCAGGTCGGTCCGGCTGATGACCGACGCGACGTGTGCGAAGCCGTCGATGTCGTGCGCCACGACACTCCCCCAGATCGGAACCGGCACAGACGTCAATCTCGAACCGAAGGCGTCGATCCAAGCCTGGATCCCCGGGTTCTGGATGCCGATCCCGTTCAGCATGCCCCCAGCGACGGGCGCCAGGCGTGGCGGTTCGCGTCCGGTCCATGGCTCGGGCGATACCGACTTGGCGACCGCTGCACCGTACAGCGAATAGTCGATCGAATCGCTGAACTCGACGACGGAGCCCACCGTCCCCGAAGCCGCAATCAACGGAGACCTCAGCGATAGAGGGCCAAGCGTTACCGCGAGATTCACCCGCCAACCCCCGATTTCCTGTGGTGATCCTGCAGGCTGGTGACCTCGAGCGCGGACTCTCGAGCCGCTCGGATCGATCTGGCCACCGCCAAGCCGCCCTGTGCGGTTGTCACCGACGGAACCGCATGCCGATTGGCAGCGAGACGAATCAGCCGTCCGTCGCCGCGGGCCTTCCCACCAGCAGGCGTGTTGACGACAAGCCCGATTCGGTTCTCCTCGATCAGCTCCACCGGGTCGTAGACCCCCTCGCCGACCTTGTCGACATGAGTCGTCGGAATCGAGTGACGTGCAAGATGACCGGCGGTCCCGTGTGTTGCGTAGAGCTTGAATCCCAGATCGTGCAGCAGCGTGGCGATTTCGACACCGACCGCCTTGTCGCGGTCGGCTAGGGAGATGAACGCGGCTCCTGCATCCGGAACACGATGGCCCGCTCCCCGCAGCGCCTTTGCGTACGCGATGCCGGGGGTCGGTCCGATCCCCATGACCTCACCGGTAGCCCGCATCTCGGGTCCCAGCAGGGTGTCCTCGTTGGGGAATCGTTTCCATGGCAGAACGGCTTCCTTCACGGCTGTGTAGCTGAGTTCTGGGGAGGATTCAGGAACCACACCTTCGGCTCGGAGCGATGCGATCGATTCGCCAAGCATGACCCTGGTCGCGACCTTTGCAAGCTGGACTCCCGTTGCTTTGGAAATGAACGGAACCGTTCGTGAAGCCCGCGGGTTTGCTTCCAGCACGAACACGTCGTTTCCACGGATGGCGAACTGGATGTTGAGGAGTCCTCGCACCTCGAGACCCTCGGCTAGCTTGCGAGTGTCTGCGATCACCTGTTCGATCACATCCGGTGTCAACGTGGGTGGGGGTACCACACACGCCGAATCGCCCGAGTGGACACCTGCCTCCTCGACGTGCTCCATGATGCCCCCGATGTAGAGCTCCTCCCCGTCGAAGACGGCATCGACGTCCACCTCGATTGCTGATTCGAGAAATCTGTCAATCAGGAGGGGGGCGCTTGAGAGATCAACCTCTCCTCCGGGAACCGCACCGTAGAGCTCGGTCAGGTAGATCGAGAGGTCCTCGATCGAATAGATGATGCGCATCGCTCGACCCCCGAGTACATAGGAGGGTCGCACCAATGCGGGAAGTCCGATCTCATCCACGACCTCCTGGGCCTCTGCCACTGATGTGGCCGTGCCATGTGGTGGTTGCCGGATACCGTACCTGGCACAGAGGGCGGAGAACTGTTCACGATCCTCGGCCATGTCGATCGATGCCGGGGACGTTCCGGCGATGGGCACTCCGGCATCCTCAAGCGCCCGAGCCAAACCGAGAGGTGTCTGACCACCGAGTTGGACAACCACCGACATGGGCTGCTCAACCTTGACGATTGCCATGACATCCTCGATGGTCAACGGTTCGAAGTAGAGGCGCGTTGACGTGTCATAGTCGGTCGAGACAGTCTCAGGGTTGCAGTTGACCATGACGGTCTCATACCCGGCGTCTGCGATGGCAAAAGCCGCGTGGACACAGCAGTAGTCGAACTCGATCCCCTGCCCTATACGGTTCGGACCCGATCCCAACACCATCACCGTCCGGTCGCCAGCCGGCGGTGCCTCACATTCATCCTCATAGGTCGAATAGAAATATGGAGTCTTGGCGACGAACTCTGCCGCACAGGTGTCGACCGTCTTGTAGGTGACCCGAATCCCGGCGTCCTCTCCGATGCGCGCAAGCGTGGCGTCATCGACGTTCCACAGGTACCGAAGTTGCACGCTGGAGAATCCCATTCGCTTCGCTGCAAGGAGGATGTCACCGTCCGGTTTCGATGCTTCGATTGCTACGCGCATCTCATTGATCTGTGCGATCTGGTCGAGAAACCACGGATCAATCGCGGTAAGCGCGTGCAACTCGTTGATCGTGTGGCCCCGTCGTAGGAGTTCAGCGACTTCAAAGATTCTCGTCGGACTTCCGACCTGGCACCGCTGCTTGAGCGATTCACCACTCAGTGAGGTCACCGCGGTTTCCGCCGGGTCGGCATTGAGCCCACCTCGTCCGGTTTCGAGACTCCTGAGCGCTTTCTGGAGGGCTTCGGGAAACGTTCGGCCGATGGCCATTGCCTCACCGACGGATTGCATCGAGGTGCCGAGGACCGGTTCCACCGATGGGAACTTTGCAAAGTCGAATCGTGGGATCTTCACCACGACGTAGTCGAGAGCGGGTTCGAACGATGCGGGGGTGGCACCGGTGATGTCGTTGGCGATCTCGTCGAGGGTGAATCCCACGGCAAGCAGCGCGGCCATCTTGGCAATGGGGAATCCCGTTGCCTTCGATGCAAGGGCGGATGATCGTGACACGCGTGGGTTCATCTCGATGATGATGCGGCGACCTGAACTGGGATCGACGGCGAACTGCACATTTGACCCACCGGTCTCGACGCCAATGACTCTGAGGCAGGCGATGGCGTCATCGCGCATCTCTTGGTACTCGCGATCTGACAGGGTCATCGCCGGTGCCACCGTGATCGAGTCGCCGGTGTGCACGCCCATCGGGTCGAGGTTTTCGATCGAGCACACGATCACGGCGTTGTCCGCTACGTCCCGCATCACTTCAAGCTCGTATTCCTTCCAGCCTGCCAGCGACTCCTCGATGAGCACCTCGCTGACAGGACTCGTGGCAATACCGTGAGCAACGATGCTCCGGAAGCTCGCCTCGTCGGTGGCGAGTCCGGTTCCTCCACCCCCAAGGATGAAGCTCGGCCTGACCATCACCGGATACCCGAGTTCCGATACCGCGTCGAGTGCGTCCTCGAGGCTGGTCACGTACACGCCTCTGGCCGTCTCGATACCCGCAGCGTCCATCGCATCCTTGAACCGGCCCCGGTCTTCTGCCTTGTCGATCGCATCGAGCGATGCTCCGATGAGTTCGATGCCGAGCTCATCGAATACTCCCGCCTTGGCGAGATCCATCGTCACGTTGAGCGCGGTCTGTCCACCAAGGGTCGGAAGTACGGCATCGGGACGTTCGATGCGCAATACCGCCTCGACGAATTCGGCTGTGATGGGTTCGATGTATGTCGCGTCCGCAAACTCGGGATCGGTCATGATCGTTGCTGGATTCGAGTTCACGAGCACGACCCGATACCCGTGTTCTCGCAGCACCTTGATCGCCTGGGTTCCCGAATAGTCGAACTCGCAGGCCTGGCCGATGATGATGGGTCCGGACCCGATCACGAGAATC
>QQUL01000278.1 GCA_008501565.1 Armatimonadota bacterium | reverse complement strand
CACCCGCGCAACCGAAGGGCCGAACATGAGCAAACGACCCGCGGTACCCGGTGGGACCTCTTCGCCGTCTTCATCGACAATCTTGCCCTGGTATCCCGGTACAGGTCGACCTGTGGCTCCTGGGCGAATGTCGCCAGCAACGTTGGAGATGAAGATGTGGAGCAACTCCGTTGAACCAATGCCATCGAGAATGTCGAGATTGGTGCGTTCCTTCCATCGGTGCAGGATGTCAGGCGGAAGCGCCTCACCCGCCGAGACGCACATCCGAACGGAGGAAGTGTCGGGTGCAAGCCGATCGTATTCGGCGAGTTGAGCCGCATACAGCGTGGGAACGCCGAAGTAGAGCGTCGGACCGAAACGCTGGATCATGTCGAACACTGTCGTGGGATCGGGGCGACCGTCAAAGAGGATGGCAGTGCCACCGACCCACAGGGGAAAGGTCATTGCATTGCCGAGTCCGTAGGCAAAGAACAGTTTTGCCGCCGAGAAGAACACGTCGTCCTCGCGTGCGCCGAGCGTTTCGACGCCGTAGCGTTGAGACGTCACCACCATGTCGCGGTGTCGGTGGACCGCTCCCTTCGGATTTCCTGTCGAACCAGACGAATACAGCCAGAAGCAATCGTCCATTGCCGTCGTTTCCGCTGGCTCCAGCTCGGCTGATGCATCGGCGAGCATCGATCTGAACGTTGCACCATCACCTTCGGTCCGGATTCGGTGAGTGGGACCGGCTGCGACCGCCTCGAGCGCTGGAAGGACCTCTTCATCATATTCGGGAGACCAGATGAGGGCAGCAGCACCGGAGTCCTCAAGAACGAATTCGTAGTCTTTCGCACGCAGAAGCGTATTGAGAGGCACCGGCACAAACCCGGCCTTGATCGCACCCCAGAAGGCGTAGTAGAACGCAGGATCATCCTTGACAATCATCAAGACGCGGTCACCACGCTCCAGACCGAGCGAGGCGAGCGCATTGCCAGCTCGATTCACACCGTCGGCAAGCTCGGCGTAGGTGACGTCCTCGCCATGGTTGGTTCGGATCGCGACCTTCGCCCCACGACCTTCAGGAACATGCCGGTCGATGAAAGGCACGGCAGCATTGAATATCGGGGCAAACGTCAGTTCGTCTGCATGCACCGCAACAGTGTTGGCCATCAATTCAACGTCTCCTCTTGGTCGAGGACACAAGTTCCGCGGAGCCACGCTAGCTCAGGAGCGATCTCTTTGTGGTCCAGGGCTGACTTGGGGGTACCGAATTGTGCGCACTTGGTACGGAGTGGGCTAACCTCATCGGCGTTAGCAACCCCAGCCCGATTTTTCAGCTTGAGTCGAGTTCCGACGGAGTTCAGAGACAGCGGCCGTGGGCTTCCAATCGAATGGAGCCGGAAGAATGAGACTATACGTGGGAAACCTCCCATGGAGTGCAACCGAAGAAACGGTCCGCACGACCTTTGAAGCACAGGGCACGGTTGAGTCCGTTGCCTTGATCACCGATCGCGAGACAGGCCGTTCACGTGGCTTCGCGTTTGTCGAGATGCCAGATGAAGACGCTCGCAAAGCGATGCAGGAACTTGACGGCCAGGAGATGGACGGACGCAACCTCCGTGTCAACGAAGCACAGGAGCGCCAAGAGCGTCGTCCGCGCTACTAGGTCCAGAACAAAACGATACGAAGGGGCGCCCATCGGTGCCCCTTCGTCGCGTCCACCGTCAACGTCGGCCCGTACCCTGGGCTGCAGTGGACATATATGTCCAGTGCAGCCCAGGGTACGTCGCCCGATAGAATCCGGGGCAGGGAACCTGAACTGTCAAACCGAGGACTGAACATGGACCAGGACATTGAGGTCATCGACGAGATCACCGCAGACACCGTGGAAATCAATCAGGGTGGTGCGGGCCTCGTACAAGCGACAACCGTCAACGTGACACAGGGCGGAATCCAGACGGCTTCCACCGAACACCTCAGCGTGAGCCAGGGCGGGGTCCTCATTGCAGAAACCAAGTATGCGTCGTTTCACATGGCTGGCGCCGGACTGGTCACTGCCGACAACGTGGAACTGACCTCCGCAAGCGCTGGCATCGCAATTGCCGACACCATCAAAGCCGAGAACAGCACGATCGGCGTGCTCTTCGCTGGAACCATCGAGGGCGATGCGACCATCAAGGTTGACGCACGAAAGGCCCTCGTCGCACTTGCCGCCGTCGTCGGGGGATTCGTACTCCTCAAGCGTCTCTTCCGAAGCGGCTCGTCAGACATCTGACTTCGGCTACCTGACTGCGTCGGGTCGCTTGGATTCCAGCAAGCCAGACTCTTAGCTCTCAACGGTGACTCGACGTCTCTCGTCGGTCGTCGATCATCGGTCGTCGATCATCGGTCATCGGTCATCGGTCATCGGTCATCTGACTTCAGACGTCAGACGGCAGAAAAGCTTCTTGACCCTCACGTTACGTGATGGTTTATGGTCGAGTCATGACCAACCGAACCATCGGAAACGTGGCCCGCATGTCGGGGCTGACCGTCCGGACTCTCCACCACTATGACGACATCGGCCTGCTGGTGCCGAGTGCCCGCGGGACGAACGGTTACCGGATCTATACCGAATCGGACCTTGAGCGGCTCCGCACGATCCTCGTGTACCGCGAACTCGGTCTTGGCCTTTCCGAGATCGCGTCGATTCTCGACGACGACGTCGACCCCGCGACATCACTCCTGCGTGAGCGGTTGGAGCTGACGGATCGGATCGAACGACTGCGTGGGATCACCCACATGATCGACAAGGCGATAGTCGAACAACGAAAAGGAGCGACCATGAGTGCAGAAGAGACACTGAGCGTATTTGGTGACTTCGATCCAGCCGACCACGAGGAGGAGGCCCGGGAGCGGTGGGGTGGAACGGATGCATACGCCCAGTCGACACGGCGCACGTCTTCGTACACAAAGTCGGATTGGCAGAACATCAACGCAGACGCCTCTGAAGTCAACGACCTCTTCCTGTCGTTGATGGCTGAGGGTGTATCGCCGGAGGATCAACGAGCGTCGAAGGCAGTGGACGCCCACCGGACCCACATCAGTCGGTGGTACTACGACTGCACGCCAGAGATCCATGCGGGCCTCGGAGAAATGTACGTCCAGGATCCACGGTTTACCGCCAACATCGACAAGGCAGGCGATGGCCTTGCGGCCTACATGTCGGCCGCCATCAAGGCTCGGTACCCAGCCTGATCAACCAATGATCGGCACAATCGCACCGATGCTGGTCAACACGGTGGATCTCGGGACGACCTTCCACACGCCAGCAGCCCTGAGCCCAACCGTCGATATGTCCGTGACCTGGTCTCCGTAGGCAATAACCCGGATACCGAGCCCCACCATCTCAGACACAACGTCTGAATTGACATCGATGTCCACCAGGGCCAACACCGCTCCGTCTTCGACGCCAT
Source organism: Armatimonadota bacterium (assembly GCA_008501565.1). Classification (GTDB taxonomy): domain Bacteria; phylum Actinomycetota; class Acidimicrobiia; order Spongiisociales; family UBA5794; genus UBA5794. The sequence continues at coordinate 794 of QQUL01000278.1, read as the reverse complement.
CAACGGACCGATAACCCGCCGCCAACAGTGAGCCATCAAGATGCTCACGATCACCTTCCCGACACAGGAGAGCGACCATCGGACGATCAGGTGCAGTCCGCCGTGTGAAGGCACCGACGGCCATGGCCTTGCCGATTCCCCAACGCAGGTGCGCATCGTGGGCTGATGGGCCAAGGGCCTGAGAGGATCCCGGACACAGGGTGTAGACATCCCAGGAATGGAGTCTGCGGTGAGCTTCATCGATGGCAGGCGCCGGAACGCCCGACAGGGCGAGTGCACGATCAACGGGACGCAGGGACTCTCGAAACAATTCGAGGGGGCTGTGGCGTTGCTCATCCATAGGGGTGTCGACCAGTCTTTGGAGAAGACCGTCGAGGGTCGAAGAACCATCAACAATCGCATCTGCAACCAATTCGGTCAGCTCGATACCGCGCTCGTTCAGAATGCGAACAACGTACCGTGGGTACGCCTCAAGAAAGGCTTCCTTCATCCGGAGCGCGTCGTCGTCCATTCCGGAACCCTATAGGTACGCAACCCTCTTTCCGATGACACCGGGAATCGGTGCAATCGCCTAGCATCGGTCGCACCCGGGGAGGGAAAACATGCGCAACAAGCTACTGATCTTCGGATTTCTGGCACTGATCCTTACAGCCTGCCGTCTTGAGTCCAACGTGGCGCTCGACATCAATGAGGACGGTTCCGCCGTGTTCACTGTCGAAATAGGGATGGATGATGAGTTCAGAGAGCTCGTCACCAGCGACCTTGGCACCACCGAGGAGGGCTTTCTCGACGAG
>QQUL01000346.1 GCA_008501565.1 Armatimonadota bacterium | reverse complement strand
GGCGGCAAGGCTCGCGTTGTCTCGCTCCGCTGGGGTAGTTGTCCCCCGGATTGGTTCGAGAATGGTCGAAAGGAACCGCTTTCGACTCGCACCGATGAGAACCGGGAATCCGGTCTCGCCGAGTTGATCGATTGAGGCCATCAAGGCAAGGTTGTGGTCGACGGTCTTGCCGAATCCGATACCGGGGTCCAGCACAATCTGGGCCGCATCGACTCCAGCGGACATCGCCCGGTCTGCCCTTGCGAGAAGGAATGCGACGACCTCGGCAACGACGTCGTCGTAGTGAGGGTCATCCTGCATCGTTCTCGGATCGCCGAGCATGTGCATGATCACGATCCCTGCACCGTGGTCTACACAGATTTCGATCATCTCATCGTCCGTGATCCCAGTCACGTCGTTGACCACGACGGCGCCGGCCTCGAGGGCGGCTCGAGCCACGGCCGGTTTCGAGGTATCTATCGAGACGCTGATTCCTGACCCGGCGAGTCCTTCCACGACGGGCATCACCCGTTTCAGTTCCTCAGAAACCGGGACACCGGTGGATCCCGGCCTCGTTGACTCCCCGCCCACATCAATGATCGCTGCACCTGATTCGGCCATCGAGATTCCTGTTTCGATGGCTACGAGTGGGTCGAGGTTGTTGCCTGCGTCCGAGAATGAATCGGGTGTGACGTTGACGACGCCCATCACGATCGGGTGTGTCAGATCAATGGTTCCCCCTTTGACGGACCACGCGGCGAGGCCGCGGTCGGATTGCACGGATTCGCTGTCTGACGTCACTGCGTCAGACGACCCCGTCGGTGCGTGCAGCAACGGCTGACTGGATACCGGCGACGGAATCTGGTGCCTTGATTCGCAAGGTCCCGTCCTGGCCGTGTTGCCACTTGGGGACATCGTGGAAGATCTCGATCACCTCATCGGCACCAAGCGATTCCTTTTCCATCAAAGCGGCCGCAATCCGATGAAGTGCATCGACGTGTGTCTCAAGAATTGCTCGCGCCTCGTCGTGGGCTTGGGTGATCAGATAGCGAATCTCTTCGTCGACGGCCGCGGCAACTTCGTTTGAGTAGTCCTGGGATCGGCTGTAGTCCCGCCCGAGGAACACTTCCGCTTCGGGCTTGCCATATTGGAGTGGGCCGAGCTTGTCGCTCATGCCGTACTCCATGACCATCTTGCGGGCGATCTGGGTCGCCTTTTCGATGTCGTTGCTCGCACCCGTGGTTGGATCAACGAAGATCAGCTCTTCAGCGGTGCGCCCACCGAGGAGCATCGCGAGTTGATCGACCATTTCAGAGCGGCGTTGGTAGTACTTGTCTTCGAGGGGCAAGGCGAGCGTGTAGCCGCCGGCACGACCGCGCGGGATGATCGTCACCTTGTGGATCGGATCCGAATTCGGAAGTGCATAGCCAACAAGGGCGTGACCGCCCTCGTGATACGCGGTGATCTCCTTCTCCTTCTCAGACATCACGCGAGATTTGCGCTCGGGTCCGGCGATGACCCGCTCGATGGCTTCTTCAAGGTTCTTCATACCGATCTCGTCGTGTCCGAGCCGTGCGGAGAGCAGTGCAGCCTCGTTGATCAGGTTTGCGAGATCTGCTCCCGTGAAACCCGGAGTTTGGCGAGCCAACACACTGAGATCGATCCCCTCCGCAAGAGGCTTGCCCTTGGCGTGAACCTCGAGGATCGCCTCGCGACCCTTGAGATCCGGCCGATCGACGACGACCTGGCGGTCAAACCTGCCGGGCCGCAGCAGGGCAGGATCAAGGATGTCTGGCCGGTTCGTCGATGCAATGACAATGACACCAGACGTGACATCAAATCCGTCAAGTTCAACGAGAAGCTGGTTCAGCGTCTGTTCACGCTCGTCGTGTCCACCACCGAGGCCCGCGCCACGATGTCGACCGACGGCGTCGATCTCATCGATGAAGACGATCGAAGGTGAGTTCTGCTTCGCCTGGTCGAATAGGTCCCTCACCCGAGAGGCGCCGACTCCGACGAACATTTCGACGAAGTCCGATCCCGAGATCGAGAAGAACGGGACGCCCGCCTCGCCGGCAACTGCACGTGCAAGCAACGTCTTTCCCGTTCCGGGAGGGCCGTACAGCAGCACGCCCTTCGGAATCTTTGCCCCCATGGCCCGGAACTTCTGCGGTGAGGCAAGGAACTCCTTGATCTCCTCGAGCTCCTCGACGGCTTCGTCGGCGCCCGCTACGTCCGAGAACAGCACTTTCGGCGTGTCTTTCGATACCTGTTTCGCCTTCGACTTGCCGAATTGCATGACGCGGTTTCCGCCGCCTTGCATCTGCATGATCACGAAAATGAACAGTCCGAAAATCAGCAGGTACGGGACGAATGTCAAGATGTAGTCGAAGATGGTCGGAGCTTCGGCATCGACCCTGAACGAGACCTGCGACGCCTGAAGTTCCTTGGTCAGATCACCGGCGAACTCGGCCGGGTAGCGCACCACGAACTCGAATGTCTCGGTTCCGGTGTCCATGGTCCCTGACAGCTCGTTGGAGCGATCCTTCATCAGGACTTCGCCCTCGATATCGCCCGCTGCCAGATGTGTGTAGAACTCGTCCAATGTCAGTTCAGTGGGTGCCGTCGCCTGGCTGAATACGAGCTGGAACGCAAGCACCACGAGGACAATGGCGGCAAAGTAAACAAGGATGGTTCTCGCCGTGCGGTTCACGGGGCTCCTAGCGATGTGGACGACGCCGATGGCTCTGTCTATCCATCGGCTCTCACATGGTACGGCTTCAGTATGTCAAAGTTCCCAGAACGAATCAGTCGACGCTGTCAACAACGGCAACATACGGGAGGTTCCGGTACTTGCCCTCGTAGTCAAGGCCGTAACCGATCACGAACTCCGGCGGGATGTGGAATCCCTCGTATTTGATCTCGAGTGGTGGCCGTTCCACACCGTCCTTGATCAGAAGTGCCGCCAGCGACAGGCTGGCGGGGCGCCTCACGGACAGATTCTTCAGCAAATAGTGGAGTGTGAGCCCTGTGTCAACGATGTCTTCGACAATGAGAACGTGACGGTTCTCGATCTCCTGGTCGAGATCCTTGAGAATTCGCACGACCCCCGAGCTTTTGGTCGCCGATCCGTACGACGACACCGCCATGAAGTCGAACTCGACGGGAATTGTGATGTGTCTGGCGAGGTCTGCCATGACGACGAAAGCTCCCTTGAGGATCCCGACGAGCAGCAGGTCCTTGCCCTCGTAGTCCCTCGTTATCGCTGCTCCCATTTCGGTGAGCTTTGCCTCGATCTCGTCGGCCGAAACCAGCGTCTTCCCAATCTTCACTACGGACCTTTCTTCATAGCGGGTGATCCCGTTCAATGATGACAGCTGGTTGTCCCAATACGGGGCGAGCCCATGGTGCGACGCGGATACCGGCGACGGCTGCGATGCGGCTGTCTCCGACGACGACGGGCCAGGTCCGCCGATTCCTCGTCGGGACTCTCGCAGCGCGCAGCACCTCGCTCACCGGTGTGGAGCCACCGTCAATGTCGATCCGGTCCCCGTCTGCAACCCCCCGCACGGTGTATCCCGCTTCGTCGCTGGCGACGAGAGCCGTGCGTCGTCCGGTCGTTTGACTGAGCGCTGGTGAAGCTGACAGGTACACGGCATAGCTCGACCCGTTCCAGGAGAAGGTCCTACCGACAGCGACGGCAACGTCACTTTGCGTGTCCAATGTCTCTTTGGCAGCGATCACCAACTCGGCATTCTCCCTCGCACACACAAGATCTCCCGAAAGTGAGCGACGCGTTCCGTCAATCGCTGTCGCGTAGACGGCCTCAATATCGGTATGTGAACCACCGTGCGGGAAGTGGAAGACGGCAAGGGCGTTCCTGATTGCCGCATTCGCAACCGCCCGTGGTGCCATCACCAGTGGAGCCGTGGGAATGGCCACCTCCGACGATGTGCCCCGAATGGGGATCTGGGATGCCTGCTGTGCAACAACAGCCGCATCATCACTGACGAGGCTCGCGCTGAGGGCGAGGTTCGACCGGAACGATCCACCGAACTCCGACTCGATGTAAGAAATGAGCTCTGAACGAATCCTTGAGCGGAGAAACCGTGGATCGGTATTCGACGGATCATCGGTGAACGCAAGACCGAGCGCGAGCGCCTCGCTGCGGAGCGTCTCTCGCGAGATCTCAAGGAACGGGCGCCGAAAAGGTCCTCGCGACGGTGGGATTCCGGAAAGACCCGTGGAGCCCGATCCTCGGAGCAGGCGCATC
>QQUL01000258.1 GCA_008501565.1 Armatimonadota bacterium | reverse complement strand
TTGGAGAAAGCGATAGACGCCGACGATGTCCTTCGTCGACCACGGTCGTGAGGCTTCGAGGGGACCCATGAACATCTCATAGAGCCGGAGGGTGTCGACGCCGTACTCCTCGAACACGTCGTCCGGGTTGACCGAGTTCTTCAGGGACTTGCCCATCTTTCCGAACTGGCGCTCGACGGGTTCACCGTTGTAGGTGAAGACACCATCGGTTTCCACGACATCTTCGGCAGGCACGAACATGCCGCGGGAGTCCTGGAAGGCGTCGGCAAGGATATAACCCTGGTTGATGAGACGCCCGAAGGGCTCGGGCGTGCCGACATAGCCGAGGTCGTAGAGCACCTTGTGCCAGAAACGTGCATAGAGCAGGTGCAGGACCGCATGCTCGACACCTCCAACGTACAGATCAACGCCGCTGTCGCCCATCCAATACCGCTCGGCAGCTTCGCTGACGAGTTCATCGTCGTTGTGAGGATCGAGGTAGCGCAGGTAGTACCAGCAGGATCCGGCCCACTGGGGCATGGTGTTGAGTTCGCGCCGATAATTCACACCGTCGATTTCGACGAACTTCCAGTCGTCCGGAGCCTTGGCAAGCGACGGTGTCGGTTCGGCGTCTTCATCATCTGAGGCGTTCGGGCGGAAGTCATCGATTTCGGGGAGTCGAAGTGGGAGCTGATCCTCCGGAACGGCCCTCAGCTCACCGTTGGGTCCATGAAGGATCGGGATCGGTTCTCCCCAGTACCTCTGTCGGGAGAACAGCCAGTCGCGAAGCTTGTAGGTGACGGTGCCCTCCCCTGCCCCGTTGTGTTCGAGCCAGAAGATAATTCGCTTCTTTGCGTCCTCGATATCGAGACCGTCGAGGAACCCGCTGTTGATCGCAGGGCCGGGACCCGTATAGGCGTCCCCATCGAATTCGGGCGGAGGTTCCACGGTGCGAACGATGGGGAGATCAAACTTCTCCGCAAACTCCCAGTCTCGTTCGTCCTGACCCGGAACCGCCATGATCGCTCCGGTCCCGTACCCCATGAGGACATAGTCGGCGATGAAGATCGGGATGTTCTCCCCCGTCAGCGGGTTGATGGCGAATGCCCCGGTGAAGACCCCCGTCTTGTCCCGCTCGTCGACCTGGCGTTCAAGATCTGACTTGCGCGACGCCGCCAAACGGTATGCCTCGACAGCGGTCTTCGGGTCGTCAATCCCCAGAGTCCACTCGGGTTTCGTTCCATCTGGCCATGCGTCGGTGACGATCTCGTCGACCAAGGGATGCTCGGGGGCCATCACCATGTACGTTGCGCCGAACACGGTGTCTGGCCGGGTTGTGAAGACCCGCATCTGGGTGTGACCCTCGATGTCGAACACGATGTTGGCGCCTTCCGAGCGTCCGATCCAGTTGCGCTGCATCGTTGCCACTGATTCGGGCCATTCGAGGGTTTCGAGGTCATCGAGGAGCCGATCGGCGTATTTCGTGATACGCAGCATCCACTGTCGCAGCGGCCTGCGGTATACGGGGAAGTCACCACGATCCGACCGTCCCTCCGGCGTCACTTCCTCATTGGCGAGCACGGTTCCCAGAGCCGGGCACCAGTTGACGGGCACCTCATCGATGTAGGCGAGCCTTTGACTGTCGAGATACGTCGCACGGTCGGCGTCTTCGAGGTTCATCCAGGCAACCCCGGCGGCATCCCGTTCACCGGATTTGAGTTCGGTGACGAGTTCTGAGATTGGGCGAGCTTTGTTGGTCGAGTCGTCAAACCACGAGTCAAACAACCTGAGGAAGATCCACTGGGTCCACTTGTAGTACTCGGGATCGGTGGTGGCGAACGAGCGGTCCCAGTCGTAGGAGAATCCGAACGCCGTCAACTGGCGGCGGAAGACCTCGAGGTTCTTCTCGGTCGTTTCACGGGGGTGAATGCCGGTCTCGACGGCGTATTGCTCGGCGGGGAGTCCAAAAGCGTCGAATCCCATCGGATGGAGCACGTTTGCCCCCCGCATACGATGGAATCGGGAGAAGATATCGGTTCCGATGTACCCAAGGGGGTGACCCACGTGGAGTCCCGCTCCCGACGGGTAGGGAAACATGTCGACGACATAGAGCTTTGGCTTGTCAGCGTCGAAGCCTTCATCGCCGGGGTTGGGAACGCGATAGATCCCCTGATCAGCCCATGTCTGCTGCCAGCGCTTCTCGATTTCCCTGAAGTTGTACGAGACCATTGCCCTCCCGAGCCAGCAGCAAGCGTAACGCATGGGAAAAGAAGTAAAACTTCCTCGACGGACTGCTAGCGACCGATATCCGGGTCGTCTTGTGTGACTCGGGTTCTCACGGTGAAAGCCGAGTCACCTGAGAGAATGCCGCCTCGTCCGAAGAGTCGGCCGGCCTGCCAGTTTGACAGCCCGAGCTCCGGTCGGTTGAGCGCATACTGACCGTCGACCCAGCGCGTGAATCCGTTTCCGACGAAGGGGGCGTCGATCGACCGGAAGAAGGCATCGTGCTCCGCGCCATCCTCAGAAATCAGTGAGGCGACGAATCGAGGGCTGTACTGGTTGAACCAGGTGACTGCCTGTTCGACGTCGTCGACGATGGCAAGGGTCACCTCGGGGCTGTCCTCCCACTCCCATTCCTCACCGAGAAGGTCCTCAGCTATCGGTTCGGCCTGCGGTTCGATGACATCACCTTCGGCTCTGGCGATGGGCACCTCCCGTGCGAACCATTCTGGTGGGACGGCATCTACCGAGGACGCCAGGACGTGCAACTTTGGGTTGGTATCGCGGTTCTGGGCCGCTCGCTCGATCGCGTGGAGAAACACCGGGACCAGCTCGTCGATCTTTGAACGCGGTATGCAGGCGGTGTTGAGCGTATTGCAGACTTTCCGGTCGAGTGAGTGATACACGGCAGCAGCGAACGCAATCGGGTCAGCGGTCTCCCCGGCGACTATCCATGCGCCTCCCGTTCCGTGGAGACTGACGTTGTTTCCCGCCTGCCTTGCGACGGCTCCCAGACGCTGTGTCGCTTCGCCGGACCCCCTGGCAACGGCAAGGCTCAACCTCGGATCCGACATCATCGCGATACCCGATGCCCGAGATGCGCTTGCAACAAGGCTCGCTGCACCCAAAGGAAGACCGCTTGCTCTCAGGGAGGGCTCGAGGGCATGGGTGACGATCGCTTGTGCGGTCCCGAGGGCATCCGAGCCAATCCGGAACACGACGGTGTTTCCGCCACGGAGGACACCGGTTGCATCTGCGAACACGTTGGGGCGGCCCTCGAACACGAAGCCGATGACCCCGAGACCGTCAACGATCTGATCGAGTTTCCAGCCATCGTGGTCGATTGTCTCCGTCACTCGACCCCGACCGCTTGGAGTTGACGCCCAACCTTTGAGGCCTTCGACCATGTCGGCTCGCATGGTGTCGTCGAGAACGAGTCGCGTGACGCTTCTCCCCCGCCCTCGGGCGGCTTCAATGTCGGCGCGGTTCGCCTGAGCGATCTGAGCGAAGGTCTCGTCGTCGTCGAGTGCGGATGCGAAACGGTGGTAGAAGTCCGTGATCTGCTCGTCAGTCACAGAGCCCATCGCTGCAAACGCTTCGACCGCCGCCGAGACGGCTTGGTCAGCCAACTGGCGAGGTTCACTGGGAATGTGGAGCAGTTCCCCGGTGTCCTGCACAACGATCAGGGCGTCACCGAGCTGGAAGGCGTCGGCGAGCTCGGGGGTGACGTACGACACCTTGGTGCCACCCCACGGAATCGCCATGCCAGCGATCAATTCGGTCAGTTCAGAACCATCCATCCCGCACATCGTACCCCCACCTCCGTCTCCCGTCCCCCCGCTCGCGGGGGGACGCGCCGAGCACAGCGAGGCGCAGGGGGGCATCTGACGTCCGACGTCCGACTTCAGTACGTCAGGACGGCGTGGAGACGACCATCGAATCGGGCGCGTCCTTCGAGGGCAGAAAGCTCGATCAGCATGGTGGCACCGACGACCTGGCCTCCAGCCTTTCTGATGAGCTCGTTGGAAGCCGCAAGGGTGCCGCCGGTTGCGAGGACATCGTCGACGATGAGCACGTTGGCTCCCGAAGCGAATGCATCCTCATGAATCTCCAGGGAGTCTGTTCCGTATTCAAGGTCGTAGGTGACCGAGATCGTTTTGCGTGGCAGCTTTCCCGGCTTTCTGACCAGCCCGACCCCCGCACCGATCCGTTCGGCGATCGAGCCTGCAAGGAGAAAGCCACGGGACTCGATGCCGACGACAATGTCGATGTCATTCTTCAAGAATGGCGCTGCCA
>QQUL01000212.1 GCA_008501565.1 Armatimonadota bacterium | reverse complement strand
ATCATCATCGGTGGCATTGGCTACCTCATATGGCGATCGGTTCGGTCAGGAAAGCAGCAGCAAATCGCCGACCTCGCGGAGGCGAAGCAGCCGGTGCAGGCCCAGATAGATGCCATCGCAAACGACATCCTTGAGCTGGAGATGGAAGTGGCCCAGGCAGGCAATCCCGAAGCAACAGCGTATTACAACGATGCCACCGCATCCTTCACCACGGCCAGTGATCGACTGGCGGCCGCCAATGATGCCGATGCACTCCTCGGTCTCAGCTATGACCTTGACCTCACGATCTGGACTCTCGATTGTGCCGAGGCTGTGCTCGATGGCAATCCGCTCCCTGACAAGCCCCAGAGGCCGGAACCCCCTGAACCACCGGAAGCGACTCCCGTCGAACCGGCGCCGGATCCGAGCAAGGAACCAGAGCGACCGAGGACCGATCTCCCGGCGACCCTTCCCGAGTACCACCGGCGCGGGGCCAGGCAGAGCAGCTATGGCTCGGAGCAGATGATGCAGGTGCTATTGGGTATGGCGGCGATGAAGGGTCTTGGTGGCCTCGGCGGTGGAGTGTCAGGAACACCAATGTCAGATGGCTCGTCTGGACCGCCTCGATCGGGCAGAAGCGGGTGGGGGTCGTCAAAGCCATCGGCGAGCGCTCCGAAGAAGCGGACACGCGGAGGCGGTCGACGCCGCGGGTAGCACAGCACCGGTGACAGACTCCCCGAGGTGATGACTGCACACGGCCGTTCTCGGCCGAAGACGTGCGGTGGAATGAACGGGTACCGGAAAGCCTCTAGTATCGCCGTACGACGCGACCGAAAGCTGGAGACACGATGTTCAAGCGGATTTGGGCCTATCTCAAGGCACTGTTCACATCCACAGCCGAAAAGGCCATGGATCCAAAAATCGAGATCGAGGCCGCAATCAATGAGGCCAAGAAGAAGGATCAGGATCTCAGAAACCAGGCGGCGAAGGTGATAGCTCACCGCACGCAGCTTGAGAGCCAAATCGGTCGGGCTGCCGATGCGGAGGGCGAAGCGAGAGAGATGGCCAAGCAGGCGATCCTCAAAGCAGAGGCTGCCAAGAACTCCGGCGATCAGGCGGGAGTCGAGAAGTGGACGCAGGCTGCCCAGTCGATTGCCATGAAGCTTCAGGCGTCTGAGAACAGTCTCGCATCGCTCAAGGAGCAGTTCGGGGTTGCCCAGGTACAGGCCGAAAAGGCAAAGGACGCCGTGCAGCAGAACTCGATGAATCTTCAGGAGCTATCTGCCAGGCGGATGGAGCTGCTCGGTCAACTCGAGCAGGCCAAGATGCAGGAGGCCGTCAACGAGGCAGTGCAATCGATGTCCGTATCGATCTCGGACGATGGACCCTCTCTGGACCAGGTCGAGGCCAAGATCGAGCGTCGCAAGGCAGAGGCGATGGCGAATGCCGAACTTCACGAAGCCACTCCCGAAGGAGCTGAGGCCGAGTTGAAGGCCGCGATCAATGTCGCACAGGCCGACGCCAAACTTGAAGAGCTCAAAGCTGAGCTCGGATTGTCGAGCTCTACCCCTGTGTCGGAGCCTGATGCAGCACCCGATGACCGATAGCCGATTTCTGATTTCTGACTTCTGACTTCTGAAAGGCAACTGTGACGATCACTGAGGAAGAGGAGCAGACCAAGAAGCCTCGGGTTTCTGCTTCAACGCTGATCGGGGTCATCGCTGGCTTGACCGTCGCCGGGACCATGTCGCTGTGGTGGTTGGGTTCGCTGCCCGACCATGTCGAGTTCGCCGTCGGTCGTGTGGTGTTCGGCAATATCCCCGATGTCGTCGTTGCCATCTTCTACTTCACCGTGTCGACGTTTCTCGGGATCTCGATCGGACTTTTCGCAGTCAGAGCTCGAAACTGGGAGCGAGGGTCGTGGGAACGCCGTACCGGTGACTTCAAGCGGCGACTGCATCGTTTCCGCCAGGGCGTCACGATGCGCACGGTCATGGAGGATCCAAGATCCGGAGTTATGCATGCCCTGATGTACTACGGCTTCATCGTGTTGTTCATCGGAACAGTCACCCTTGAGATAGACCACCTCCTTCCGGTCGATCTCAAATTCCTGCACGGAACCGTCTACCAGGGCTATTCGTTCATCCTTGACGCCGCCGGAGTGGCCTTCCTGGTCGGTGTGTCGATGGCCGCGGTGCTGCGATACGTCATCCGTGTCCCCAGGATCAGCTCGAAGACCCGTCCCGAAGACGCATGGATCCTCATCACCCTTGGCGCAATCGGCGTCACCGGACTGCTCACGGAGGCTGCACGAATCTCCCTCGTCGGTCGTCCCGACTTTGAGGTCTGGTCATTCGTTGGCTATCCACTTGCAGTGCTCATTCCCCAGACGTCGGCTTCGGGGATTCATCAGATCCTCTGGATCCTCCATTTCGTGGCCTTCCTTGCCTTCCTCGTGATTCTCCCGGTCACCAAGCTCCGTCACATGATCACAACACCCGTCAACCTCGCCCTTTCGCCAAGGGAACGGCCCAAGGGTGCAATGCGTGAGATGCCGAACCTGATGGAAGCAACCGATATCGAAACGGTCGGTGCGGCCACGGTCGCCGAGTTCACGTGGAAGCAACTTCTCGACACGGACGCCTGCACGATCTGTGGACGGTGCACGTCGGTGTGCCCGGCCCACACAACCGGGAAGCTGCTCGACCCGAGAGAGATCGTTCTGAAGCTCGGAACGGTCGCCGCGGCCACAGGGACTCCACCGGTCTCACCGCCTGTCGGTGTGGACGAGGGGATCACGGTCACATCGGATAACGTGTTCCAGCTCATTTCGTCGGAGGAGGTGTGGGCTTGTACGACGTGTCGTGCGTGTGACGAGATCTGCCCCGCCGACATCGAGATTCTCGACAAACTCCTCGACATGCGCCGCTATCTGTCGCTGATGGAGTCGGACTTCCCGTCCGAGCTCGGCAAGGCCTATGTGTCGATGGAGAACTCTTCGAACCCCTACGGTGTCGATCAGACGACACGGGGTGACTGGACGGACCAGCTCGATTTCGAGGTCAAGCGCCTTGGAGAGCCCGGTGTCGAGGCCGAGTATCTGATGTGGGTCGGCTGCGCAGGATCGTTCGACGATCGAAATCGCAATGTCACGATCTCGACGGCCAGGCTTCTTCACAAGGCTGGTGTGGATTTCGGGATTCTCGGAGCCAAGGAGCTTTGCACCGGTGACCCCGCACGTCGGACCGGGAATGAGTACGTATTCCAGGGCCTGGCGCTCCAGAACATCGAGACGCTCAACGACCTCGGTGTTGGGACGATCATTACCCAGTGTCCCCACTGCTTCAACGCACTCGGGAACGAATATCCCCAGTTTGGCGGCGACTACACGGTCGTGCACCACTCGGAACTGCTGAGCCAGCTCGTCGCAGAAGGCAGATTGGAACCAACGTCGTCTGGCGAGACGATTGTCTTCCACGATCCGTGCTACCTCGGAAGACACAACGACACGTTCTTGGCGCCGCGTACGATCGTGGACTCGTCGGGGGTTCGGGTCGAGATGGAACGGAACGGGACCGGATCGTTCTGCTGCGGTGCGGGCGGTGGCAAGTTCTGGTTCGAGGAGCACGAGGGCAAGAAGATCAACATCGAGCGCACCGAAGAAGCAGTCGGTACGGGAGCCGACATCATCGCGACCGGCTGCCCGTTCTGCTACGTCATGATCGATGACGGTATCAAAGAGATGGGTGTCGACGAAACCGTCGTCGTACGAGACCTCGCAATGCTTCTGGATGAGCGGACGAGATAGCTCGCGGCACTCGCTGAAGTCAGAAGTCAGAAGTCAGAAGTCAGAAGTCCGACAAGTCCGACGTCCGACGTCCGACGTCCGACGTCCGACGTCTGAACTGCCCTATCTTCCTCCGATGATCATCGGATACCAGGGCGAACCGCACAGCTACAGCCATCAGGCGTCCACGGAGTTGTTTCCGGGCGGGGAGCTGGTTGGGTTTCGTGGGTTTGCGTCTGCGTTTGCGGCACTTGAGGCCGGGGATGTCGATCGGTTGGTCGTACCTGTCGAGAACTCGACAACGGGATCGGTACTGCCGGTGCTCGACCGGTTGCCCGGTGATGACAGCCACGTCCGATTCTCGATTCTGGCAGAGCACCTAGTCGAGGTTCGTCATGCCCTCCACGGTCTCGAGGGGGCATCGCTCGACCAGATCAAAGAGGTGCGAAGCCATCCGCAGGCACTTGCCCAGGCGGAGCACGCGCTCCTCACACTCGGTATCGAACCGGTTCCGACGCATGACACGGCCGGGGCGGTTCGCCAGGTCGCCGAGGGTGGCGATCCGACCATTGCTGCATTGGCGCCCCCCAACGCCGGTGCCGCACACGGGCTCGTTGTGCTCAAAGAAGACGTACTCGACAAGTCGCACAACACCACACGCTTCGTTGTCATCCACGTCGGAGACCCCGAGGTCAACGAGGATGATGACAAGACGACGATCGTCGTCACGTTTGCCCACACCCCCGGTGCCCTGGCTCTCGTATTGACGGAACTCGGGCTCCGCGGTGCAAACCTGACCCGGATTGAGTCTCGCCCAGCGGGTGCGGCTTGGAACTACCGATCCTTCATCGATCTCGTCCACGAACCGGGTGTCGAGGGTTTGCGCCATGTTCTCGAACCTCCACCGGCGAACGCAGCCACCATCCTGAACCTTGGCTCCTACAAGGCCGTGGTCTCGTAGCGTCTCGAGCTCGTTCTGTGGGCTCCACTATGTAAAAAGCGGGTACTGGAACCCTGGGTACGCGACCTCGGGGGTTGCTGGTGATAGGGTTCGCGGCCAGGAGGCTTTGTGGCGACAAGTACTGCCAGTTTCGGTACCGGGAAACGTGAAGGGCACGACGCATCCGACTTCTATGCCCGTCGGATGGTTCAGCGCCGTGACGACCTTGACATCGGTCCGCTTGTCGACCCGCCAGCCTCGATCGTCGACAGAGTCTTCTGTCAATCGTCCACCTCGATGGAGCAGATCCCTGACAACTGCGTTGCCCTGATGGTGACGTCACCCCCGTACAACGTCGGTAAGGACTATGACGACGATCTGAACATTGAGGAGTACCTCAAGCTCCTTTCGGATGTATTCACAGAATCGTGGAGAGTCATTGAACCCGGCGGTCGGATTGCGGTCAACGTCGCAAACCTCGGTCGTAAGCCCTACATCCCCCTCAACCAATACGTTGCCGCGCTCTTGACGGAAATCGGGTTCGACCTGCGGGGTGAGATCATCTGGCAGAAAGCGAAGTCTGCCGGTGGAAGTTGTGCGTGGGGATCCTGGATGTCGGCCAAGAACCCCACACTCCGCGATGTCCACGAATACGTCATCGTCGCTTCGAAGGGGTCGTTCGCACGGGTCAGGACCGGTACCGACACGATCTCCAAGGAGGAGTTCCTGGAAGCGACCATTTCGATCTGGGACATCCTCCCCGAGTCGGCGCGCCGGATCGGTCATCCGGCCCCGTTCCCGGTGGAACTCCCACGGCGTCTCATCGAGCTGTACACGTTCGAGGGTGACCTCGTGCTCGACCCCTTCCTTGGATCGGGCTCAACGGCGGTTGCAGCCGTCGAAACCGGTCGCCACTACGTCGGTTATGACCTCGATCGTGACTACATCGCCCTCGCCGAGAAGCGGATCCGGGAAGGCATGATCGGACGAAGAGGCATCAAGGCCTGAAGGTCCCCATCGAGCGACCGTGAATCCTCGACAGTGAATCCTCGACACTGAATCCCTCGGGGAGGTTCTAGTTGCCCTTCTCGCTCAGGGACTCGAGTGCCTCGTCGTACCGCTCCTGGGGCGTGCGAAGCCTCCGCAACAGCACGTATCCGAGTACAGCGGCAAAGCCAGAGCCAATGAAGATTCCAAGCTTCGCCTCGTCGGCGAGGATTGGACTGGAGAATGCAAGTTCAGTCACGAAGAGCGAAACGGTGAAGCCAACACCCGCGAGCGTCCCCAGACCGACCACGGTCTTCATCGTGGTCCGACGAGGGAGCTGACCCATGTTGAAACGAACACCAAGCCAGGTGGCGAGTGTTATCCCAACCGGCTTTCCGACCAAAAGACCTACGGCAACGGCAAGAGCGACCGGACTGAGGATCTGATCGAGCAGTGTCTCTTCGTGGCCGATGAACCGAACCCCTGCGTTTGCAAGAGCGAAAAGAGGAACGACGACGAACGACGACCACGGATGAAGAGCGTGTTCAAGGCGCTCAAGGGGAGACACCGATGCCTTCGCGACAGCAGCGAGTTCAAGTGCGTCCTGGTCAAGCCGCGCTTCGGCATCTGGCGACGCTCTGTTGGTGTCCCAACGTTCCAGAACAGCAACGGCCTTTTCTCTGAACTCCTCATTCGTGTACTTCGGTCTCACCGGGGTCATGAGGCCGAGGGTGACGCCAGCGATGGTTGCGTGGACACCGGATTCCAGAAAGAGCTCCCACACAACGAACGCGATCGGGACATAGAACAGGAGACTCCAGATTCCGGCTCGTCGTGCCAAGTAGATCGCCACGAGCCCGACGACACCGCCCAGGAGGTACCACCAGTTCAGATCATCGGTGTAGAACACGGCGATGACGATGATCGCCCCGATGTCGTCGACGATCGCAAGAGCGAGAAGGAAGAGCTTGGCGCCGACCGATACCCGGGACCCGAGGAGCGCAACGATGCCGACGGAAAAAGCAATATCGGTCGCCATGGGGATTCCCCAGCCGTGTGTGGCTTCAGAAGCACCGCCCAGCAGCACGATTGCTATGTAGATCCCAGCAGGAACGATCATCCCTCCGAGGGCTGCCATTGCAGGAAGAGCGGCCTTCTTCACCGAGTTGAGTTCCCCGACCACGAGTTCCCGCTTGATCTCAAGACCGACCACGAAGAAGAAGACAGCCATCAGCCCATCGTTGATCAGATGCTTGACCGATTCATCGATGTGTACGAGTCCGAGGTCAAGTGAGATGTGATGATCGAACAGGGCGAAGTACGACTCGTACCACGGCGAGTTCGCCCACACCACGGCGATCGCTGCGGCTATGAGAAGAATGAATCCGCCCGCTGCCTCGATTCGTGTGAATTGGAGGACCGGCCGGATGAACCGACTCGGTAGCGCGCGATTGGAGTCGAGCCACGTCGAGTGGATCGTATATTGATTTTCGGCCATGGCGCCGCAGAGTAATAGTCGGGGGTTCGGCATGGCTCGCAAACCCGCTCGGGTTACCATCGCCGAACTTGAACGGGAGAATGCATGTGGCTTGACATCGTGAGGATCGTCGCCGGACTGGTGATCCTCATCGTTGCAGCCGACAGGCTTGTGCTTTCGGCGGTCCGCATAGCGAAGGTTCTCAGCGTCTCCTCCGTCGTGATCGGTGCGGTGATTGTTGGGTTCGGCACTTCCGTTCCCGAGTTCGCTGTCTCGGCAGTAGCAGCGGGTGATGGCAACATTGAGCTGGCCCTGAGCAACGTCGTCGCCTCGAACATCGCGAATGTGACTCTGGTTCTCGGTGTGGGTGGCCTTCTTGTCGCACTCACCTGCCGATACCGCGTGATCCAGCGCGAAGGCCTTCTCATGCTTGGTTCGGTCCTGCTTCTCGCGGTCATCCTTTTCTCAGGGTCGATCTCGAGAATTGGGGGCGCCATTCTCCTTGCCGCGATGGGTGGTGCTTTGCTGTTGTTGCTGAGGTGGTCCAAGACATCGGATGCCCCCGAATCGGAACTCGAGGCCATCGTCGCCGAGCCGTCGCGGGTTCGCGTTGAGGTTCTCTATGGCGTGGCCGCTCTGGTGGCGACGGTGATTGCCTCCCAGGTTCTCCTCACCGGAGTACAGAATGTCGGCAGGGAGATCGGGCTCAGCGTCCTGTTCATGGGTTTGATCACCGGTGTCGGTACCTCGCTCCCCGAACTGTCGGCAACCATCGCCAGCGCCAGGCGCGGGGAGACCGATTTGATACTTGGAAACGTGCTCGGATCGAACACCTTCAACTCTCTTGGCGTCGCCGGTCTCGCCGCCATGATCGGTCCTGGATCGACCGAGGCAATTGGCTTGCCGTTGATCGCCCTCATGGTCGGATCAGCGCTCGTCGCCGGTGTGTTTGCATTTACCCAGCAGAAGATCAGCCGTGTTGAGGGTCTCGCCCTGCTTGCTGGATTCGGTGTCTACGTGTTCCTGTCCATATGAAACCTTCGAACGATGCGGTCGTCGCGGCTCTCAGACAGCTGGTGGCCTACACCAAGCTCGAGGACGGCCAGAGCCAGTCGTTCCGGACCCGGGCATACGACAAGGCCATAGATGCGATCAACGCGGCGTCAGCTGACGTTGCAGACATGTCACTTCCGGAGCTCAAGGCGATCGAAGGAGTCGGAGACAGCACGGCACGCAAGATCATCGAGTTCGTCGAGAGCGGGAGTATCAGCAAGGTTGATCGACTGAAGCAACGGTTCCCATCGACGATGCTCGACCTCATGAAGATCCCGGGTCTTGGACCCAAGACCGTGCTCGCCCTCCAGGAGCACCTCGGTGTCGTGGACGTTCCGGGCCTCAAGCAGGCGATCTCCGATGAGACGCTCAGGACGCTGCCTGGTCTCGGGAAGAAGTCCGAGGAAAAGATCGCGACCTCAATCGAGCTACTCGGTATCCATTCCGATGAGACGCGAACCCCGATCTTTGATGCAATGCGGATCGCTCAGCGAGTCATCAACGACCTCAGCCGGATCGAGGCTGTCAACCGAATCGCCTATGCAGGGAGCCTGCGACGGCTTTCCGAAACGATCGGCGACATCGACATCCTCGTCGTGTCGAGTCAACCCGAGGTGGTCATCGAGGCATTCACATCCCTTGCGGGTGTCACCGCGATCATGGGATCGGGTGACACAAAGGCAAGCATCGTGATCGACGATGCGATGCAAGTTGACCTCCGTGTCGTGGAAGACGCAGTGTTTGGCGCTGCCCTGCTCTACTTCACTGGCTCCAAGGGTCACAACATCGAGCTGCGTCAGCGAGCGCTTGATCGTGGGCTCACGCTCAACGAATACTCCCTCTCCCGCATCGATGACGGTGCCGTGGTAGCCGCTGCCACCGAGGAATCGATCTACGAGGCTCTCGGACTTCCATGGATCTCGCCAGAGCTGCGGGAAGGTATCGGGGAGATCGGAACGGCAGCGTCTGGCTTGTTGCCAACACCGGTGGTCGCCGAGATGCTGAGGGGTGACCTCCACGTACACACCGATTGGTCAGGCGATGGACGCTCGACCCTCGATGAGATGCTGCAAGCCGCCACAGATCGCGGACTTGAGTATGTGGCGATAACGGATCATGCCGAAGACCTCGCCATGAACGGACTCAGCCGTGAACGAGTCCGGGAGGAACAGGCGGCCATCGACGCTGCCAGGAAGCGATATCCATCGCTGACGATCTTCCACGGTGCCGAGCTCAACATCGGACCTGACGGAACGGTTGATTACGATCCCGATTTCCTCGAAGTGTTCGAGTTCACGGTTGCATCGATTCACTCGCACTTCGACCTTGATCCCGAGACCCAGACGGCAAGGTTGATTGCCGCGGTTGAGAACCCGGCGGTGAACGTGATCGGGCATCCCTCCGGTCGCAAGATCGGTATGCGCCCAGGCGTGCGTTTCGATGTTGAGTCGGTTGCGCGGGCTGCCGCAGACACAGGAACAGCCCTCGAGATCAACTGTCACCTCCAACGGCTTGACCTTTCGGCCACGAACCTCAGAACAGTGCTCGGGATCGAGGGTCTGATGTTCGCCGTTTCGACCGATGCCCACCACACGTCCGAGATGCTCAATGTCACGTGGGGAGCGGCTCAAGCCCGCAAGGCCGGGGTACCGATCGAAAAGATCGTGAACTCCTTACCAATCCGTGAATTCAGGGCCTGGATCGGCCAGAAACGGGAGCGTTTCAGCGACTGAGGTGTTCAATGGGGACATGAGCGATCAGACCCTCAGCCTCAAGACACGTGCCGGTTATGCCGGACTTGCTGCGACCGCTGTCACGCTCGGTGTAACCGAGCTGTTCGCAGGGCTCTTTGTATCGGTTCCATCGGCAATGGCGTCGATCGGAGCGATCGTGGTCGATGTGTCACCTTCATGGCTTGAGTCGTTTGCGATCAATGTGTTCGGCACGGCTGACAAGCTCGTCCTCGGACTCGGCATCTTCGTCGTAGCCCTTTTGATCGGCATGGCACTTGGTCGAAGATCCACGCACTCGCTGGTGCCGATCGTGGCCGGGTTCATTGGATTCGGACTGGTCGGCGTCCTTGCACAGGTTCAGGAGAATGCGACCGTCCCGCTGGCGGCGGTCGGATGCATGGCCGTTGCGGTCGGCATCGGGCTTGGGACGTTTGTCTGGCTGGTGAATCTGTCGCGGCCAGCCGAAGCGGACATCTCGGATCGTGACTCGACTGACATTGGGAGGAGACGCCTCCTGCTCGGTGTAGGTGCTGCCGTTGTGGTGGCGGGTGTGAGTGTTGGCGTCGGTCGGGCGATGCTTCGCTCCCGCTCCGAGGCACAGCGTGCATCCCTGGTTCTGCCCGTACCCGTCCAAGCCATGGCAGACCCCACAGCCGCACACGACTTCGATCTGGAAGGTGTGGCGCCCGTCGTCGTGGGGAATGCGACGTTCTACCGCATCGACACGGCACTGATCGTTCCATCGGTTGACCCCGACATGTGGTCGCTGCGTGTCCATGGGATGGTCGACAAGGAGATCGAGTTGACATATCGGGATCTCCAGGACATGGATCAGATCGAGCGATATGTGACGCTGTCGTGCGTCTCGAACCAGATCGGTGGGCGGTATGTTGGCAACGCCCTCTGGACAGGGGTGCTCCTCAAAGATGTGCTGGAGATGGCCGGAGTGCAACCAGGTGCCGACCAACTCGTTGGACGATCCATTGACAACTGGACGGCCGGGTTTCCAACCGAGTACGCGCTGGATGACCGAGAGGCGATGATCGCGATCGGCATGAACCGCGAGATCCTGCCGACAAGTCACGGATTCCCGGCACGGCTGATTGTTCCTGGACTGTACGGATATGTGTCGGGTACGAAGTGGCTGACGGAGATCGAGCTCACGACATGGGATGCCTTCGACGGCTACTGGGTCCCGAGGGGATGGGCGAAGGAAGGCCCGATCAAGACCCAATCGCGGATCGATCGCCCGAAGCTCGGCGACACGGTCGAGGTCGGACCCTTCACGCTCGGCGGCGTGGCGTGGGCGCCCACAAAGGGCATCGAAATGGTGGAGGTCCAGATTGACGACGGCCCATGGCGGGAGGCCGACCTCGCAGAATCCCTGTCAGATGCGTCGTGGCGTCTGTGGAAGATCGACGTCGAGTTGACCGACGGAGAGCATTGGGCACGGGTCAGGGCAACCGATGGGACCGGCGAGACGCAAACCGATAAACGCGCCAGCGCTCGACCCGACGGTGCCACAGGCTGGCACGCCGTGAGATTCACCGCGCAATAGCCCCCCATTCCCGCGTACCCAGGGTTCCAGTACCCGGTTTTTCACTACTGGAGCCCACAGAACGGGTTGGGGACCAGAACTATCTCGGGGTGAGGATCATCGTTGCTTCGGCATCGGCTTGGATGTCGGAACGATTCCACAGCATCGCGTTGGTTTCACCCGCAAGCCACGGAGCGATCATGTCGTCGTAGTGCGGGTGGTCGATGTGCCCGGACTGTCCGGTCGAATGGATGGCCGTAGACGCCGCCAGATCGCTCAGGTCGATCACCATTCGCATGGACGGGAGCCAATCGACCTCATAGCCCTTGGTGGCAGTCCACCCAACGGCATTCACGACTCCCTCCGATCCACTGGCCGGATACGGTCCACGATTGAATCGGTCCTCGATCACGTTGATCCCGGACTCCCCGAGGGATTGGTTCGTGAACGTGATGGTGTGCACATCGCCCCATGTCCAGTCGGCAACGTTGCCGGAAATGGTGTCAAGCAACTCGTCGACGGCTGCGTAGAACGACAGCACAAGGATGGTGTCCCTGTCCTCGACCGCCGTCGTTGTGGGATCGTCCCAGAACGGATCGTCGGGCCGCTCAAGGAGGCCGCGCATGACTTCGAACCATCGTGCGTTGCCTTCCGGCATCCAGTCCTCGGGAAGGTCTCCACGAAATGTGAGGTCGAGCAGATTCCGCCACGTCGCATTCCAGATGGCAGCGCCGGTGCTTCCCGAGAAGTTCTGGAGATCCCACGAGAACAATTCGTTGATGGCATCGGTGTCCTGTTGCGTCGGTGTGAATCCTGGGACAACGACAAGGGCATTCTCAAGGTATGGAAGGATGAACTCGGCATTGAGGTCGTAGCTGTCGAACTGAATCGTTCGATGGCCGGCCGCATCGATCCCGAGGTTCGACGCCACAAGGTCGACGATGCGTCGTGCGCGATACCCGTGATCGAAACTCTCGGTGATCAAGTAGGGGTACGTGTCGTCGATGACGGCATTGTTCGCCGTGACGATCCAACCCGAGTCCGGGTTGTAGCTCGAGGGCAGCTCATCGCGGGGGATGAACCCCGTCCATGCGAATTCGTCCGTCCAACCCGGCACGGGAACCGTCCCGTCACCATTCGCCCGGATCGGAACCATGCCAGGCATCTGATATCCGATGTTCCCCGTGGTATCGGCGTACAACATGTTCTGGGCAGGCACTTCAAACAGCGCCGCGGCCGCTTGGAACTCTTCGAAGGTCGCCGCCGTGTTGAGAGCGAACACCGGTTGAACGAGGGAAGGCGAGTCGTCGAGCGCCGTCCACCGCAATGCGATCGCATACGGCTGCGGCGTATCGACTCCCGCCTGATCGAAATCTTCGAGAGGCTCATAGCTGTCGGAGATAATCGGTCCATGCCTGGTGGTCCTGACCTCCTTGGAGACCGGATCCCCGCCAGCCACGAGAATCGTCTCGGTCCGCACATCCATGTCAACCCACTCGCCGTTCACCTCGTACTGGTTTGGGTTCGATGGGTTGATCTTCTCGATGTACAGATCCTGCACATCTGGACCGGTGTTCGTGAAACCCCACGCGATGTTCGCGTTGTGGCCGATGATGACTCCCGGTACTCCGGCAAAGGAGAAGCCAGCGACGTCAAACGGGCAGGACTCGCTGACGCTGCGACAATGCAGCCCGACCTGGTACCAAATCGATGGCATCTGTGCCCCGAGATGCGGATCGTTCATGAGGTAGGGCTTCCCGGTTGGTGTGTGTTCGCCACTCACCGCCCACGAGTTTGACCCGATTCCCGGTTTCTGGCCCCCCAACGTGATCTCATTCAACGCTGCGACCGCCGTGGCGGCTGATGTCAGTGCGTCGGTGGCTCCATCGGGAACATCGAGGACTGCCCGTTCAGCCGTCGAATCCGATACGGCGCCGGTCACAATGTACGGGTTCCGGTCACCGGGATACGGTGGGAACAACTGGTCAACGCGGTCTGGTGATAGGGATCCGAGGTCCATCGCTCGTTCGATCTCTGCCGATGCATTGCCGCCGAGATCCCACGCCATGACCTTTCCCCACGCCAGCGACTGAGCGCCCGTCCATGGCGCTGGCGTGTAGTTGTGGTTCAACAATTCGAGGACCGAGTACTCGAAACTGAGATCTGACGGCGACTGGGTATCGAGATACGCGTTCACGCCCGCCGCATACGCGTCGAGCAGCTCTCGATTCTCCGGTGTTTCGGCGGCGTATTGAGCCTCCGCCAGTCTGCCCCAGCCCATGTCTCTGAGGAACATGTCGGTGTCGAGTTGGTCCTCACCGAAGAGACTCGCCAGTTCTCCGTACGAGATGTGTCGCCAGAAGTCCATCTGGAAGAACCGGTCTTGTGCGTGGACGTAGCCTTGGGCGAACAGTAGGTCGGTCGTCGTTGAGGCATAGATGTGAGGAACGCCCCACGAGTCCCGAATCACCTCGACGCTGTCGTTGATCCCGGCAACCTCAATCGTTCCACTGGTTTGTGGGAACGCCCGATGCACGGAGTACTGGAGGAATACGACTGAGAACACGATCCCGACACCGACCAGGGCACCAATCGACCACAGTGTTCGCCGCCAGAAACGGCTCTTTGGTTTGGTCTCCACCACCTCAGATGACTCAGGCATGGGTGCCAGCGTACCCGTCGCGGGTTGGTGTGTTGAGTCGTATGCTTAGGCGATGTCTGACAAAGCACCCAATCAAGCACCCGTGACCCCCGAGGTTGTTCCTGCCGAGGATGAAGCACAGGATCAAACCGCACCCCCGCCGAGTGTTTCTGAGCCATCGAAGCTGATACGAATAGCGTCGATGACCCGTGCGATGCTTGATGAAGTCCGCCAGGCCCCCCTTGATGAGGCAGGTAGAGAGCGCCTCCAATCCATCTACGAACACTCGCTTGAGGAGCTTCGGGATGTCGTGTCCGCCGACCTTCGCGAGGAACTCGATTCTGTCTTCGTCCCCATGGGTGAGACCGCTCCTTCTGAAGCAGAACTGCGTATCGCACAGGCGCAGCTCGTCGGCTGGCTCGAGGGTCTGTTCCATGGGATTCAGGCTTCCCTGATCAGCCAACAGATGGCGGCGTCGGCCCAGCTTGACCGCATGCGGCAGCGTCCAGCAATCGAGGGTGGCCAGCCTGTCGAGGCGGGTCTCTACCTGTAGGTGAGCATGGAACTATTTCAACTCCACCATCCCGTTGCCCTCTCCGAACCGGTATTCCTGCTCGGCCTGACGGGGTGGGGCGATGCTGCCGCAGCCGCAAGTGACGCGGTGGACTGGCTGGTTGAAGACGCCCAGACGATCGCAACATTCGAACCGGACGCAATCTTCGACTACCGGTCAAATCGTCCGATCCTGCGGTTCACGGCGGGTGAGCCCCTTGCGGTTTCGTGGCCCCGCATGGAGATCGTTCATACAAAACCATCGGGCAGAGATGTTCTCGCCTTGGTGGGGAATGAGCCAGATTTCCAATGGGGCGCGATCGCCAAGGCGTTGATCGAGATCTCGGAGCGTTTCGATGTCTCCCATGTGGTGACGGTCGGCGCTGTCCCGACTCCGGTACGCCATTCGATGCCAACGGCCGTATTCGGGACGTCTTCTGACTCGCGGTTGTTGCTGCCGGGTGATGAGATGCTGATGGACGAGATCGTCGTTCCGGCGTCCGCGGGAAGCGCCTTCCGCGCGGAGTTCGAAGGTGCAGGGTTCTCAACGGTCGGCTACTGGGCGCAGGTTCCCCAATACGTCGGACGACCGTACCAGCCCGCGATGCACGCGTTGTTGGTGAAGATTTCCGAACAGATCGGCGTGGACATCAACCTCACGGAAGTGGAGTCCGCCGCCTACGACCAGATCGAGCGACTGGATGAGATCCTTGAGAAGCGATCGGATGCCCGCGACTTTGTCGAAGGTCTCGACATCAGCGTCGGAACGACATCGCAGATCCCGACGGATCTTCCAACGGCAGACGAGATCGCCGACGAATTCTCGAAGTATCTCCGCGGCTCCAACGGTGACGACGAGGGCTGATCAGCCTCCGAGGACTCCGACGAAAAGGGTGAGGATGCACAACGCGGCGGTGACCGCGATCATTGCCCACACGGACCACGTGAGACCTCTGATCGCTGCAATCTGATCACGGATCGCGGCGGTCAGCTCACTGGTTTCCGCTTGAGGCGCGGCTTTGGGTGCGGCGGCGGCCACTGTGGCAGCGGCAGGGACAGCGGCTCTTTGCGGTCGCGGTGCGGGAGGCGGTGCCAGAGGCGGGGAGTCCGGCAACACGAAGGCGTCGATCTCATCCTGGATGTCAGATGCCGGGTCCGCGATCGGTGTGAAAGTCACTGCCTCGCCATCTGTCGGGTGTCCGAGGACGAGTGTCGTTGGCCCATCGATCGTCGCAACGTGGACCCGCTCGCCGTCTGCGAACGTTCCGTTGCGAGAGTCAGCGTCTTCAACCTTCCATGTTGCTCCGTCGAATCTGATGGCAGCATGGCGACGCGAGATACCCGGACGTGCGATGCGAATCTGGGATGCCTCGCCCGAGCCGATGAGCGCGGTGGATCCTTCGTCCACGACGACGTCATTGCCCTGATATGTGATTCTGAGTGACACGGTTGCCCCCGGGAGAGTTCTTGTGTGAGCAGGAGAGTAGCGACCACGCGGTCCGAGTTCGTGCGAATTGTGGCCGTATTTTCTACCCACCGCTTACGCGCATCGAGTTTCGTGGGCTGACGGGATGGGTGCACCAAGTCAGTCCGGGTGGTTCGCCAATAGCCAATCGTCACGCGAGTATCTAGCCTTGGAGTCAGACACCAAGTTCATCCAGCAGGAGGATCGCCCAATGAAGGTTGCCGACATCATGACATCTGAGGTGTCGACCGTATCTGCGGACGCACCGCTCAAGGAAGCGGCCATGATCATGGTCAATGCTGGAATCAGTGGGCTCCCCGTCGTCGATGATCAACGCCGTGTCGTCGGGATCATCACCGAGGCGGACTTCGTGTCCGCCGAAGCAGAGCGTTCGTGGGGCCGCCAGCGGCGACGATTGTTGGCGAACCTCTTTGGGGAGGCGAAGACATCGCCTGCGTCCGAGGTCGCCGATGTGATGTCCAAGGATCCTCACACCATCGACCGCGGCTCGTCGGTCACCGAAGCGGCAAGGCGAATGACCGAGCTCGGCGTGAAGCGCCTTCCCGTCGTGACTCCGGATGGCACGCTGGAGGGCATCGTCAGCCGTGCTGATGTCATGAGCGCGTTCGCGAGGTCGGACGAGGAACTCAAGCGCGAGATTG
>QQUL01000377.1 GCA_008501565.1 Armatimonadota bacterium | reverse complement strand
GCTGGTGTGGCGGAGCAAATCGGGGAGGTGGGCGAAGGCGACGTGATGGCCGATGACGGAGAAGGTACCGACGCAAGCGTCGAGGTTCCGGTGCTGAGCTCCGAATGGTTCGGTGCCGACTTCTTCACCCGTGACGGCTCACCCGAGACCCTGGCGAGCCTTGAGTCAGCTCTGGCATCACCCGAACTCGCTGCAGAACTGCCCCACCACGAGGTGCCAGCAGAGACCGCATTCGTCGAATGGGCGAAGGTGTTCGATGTGGTGGAGACCGATGCATCAATTCAGATGTCCGTCGCCTACCGATCCGTCCATTCCGAACAAGACGGCTTTGTTCGTGACCCGGTTCGGGCGGTGGAACTGACAATCACCGAAAGTGGTCAGGGTTGGCTCGTGTCGAGTCTTCCGAGCGTGATCGCCCTTCCCTGATCACCCAAAACTTGCCGTAAGCGCTGCAACGATCGGATCTTTCAGATCGTCCCACGCGGCTTCGTCAGATCGTGTGACGGTGACGAAGTTTGCGGTCATGAACACGGACGTGACACCGTCGAGCTCAAGGACGGGCGCGATCTTCGGATCGGCGGAGGACGCGTCCGTGTAGGTGGCAGGACCTCCAACGGGTCCGTCGAGCGTGAACTTGAGTGCCCTCGGGTTCGGTGTTGTTTCGACAGTGATGCCCATTTTGGAACTCCTTGGATTGCTATTCAGAGAGTACCGACGACGGGAACCCGAGGCGGGTTCCTTGGAGTCAAGCAAGCTGGACGCCCGACGTCCGATGTCAGACCTAGTCTGAAATCAGGAATCCGAAGTCTGGAATCTGATCGCATGTCGTTGATAAGCGAACTCGTGGCGTTGCTCGGCGAGGAACGAGTCCGGCACCATCCGCTGGACCTAGCAGTGTTCGCAAAGGACTCTGGTGTGACCAGTGGTCCTGTCGTCGCAGCGGTACTGCCCGAGACAGCGGCCGAGGTCGCCTCGTGTGTGAACCTTGCAGTTGCACACGGGGTTCCGATCGTACCCCGAGGTGCGGGAACCGGACTGGCGGGCGGGGCCGTCCCCGTGGAGCCCGGTCTGCTGATCGTTCTGACCCGCATGGGCGGCATCCATGAAGTCGACGAGATCGGGAGAACAGCATGGGTCGGACCCGGGCTGATCAACCTCGATCTTTCGACCAGCCTCGCATCAAGAGGTCTCCACTTTGCTCCCGACCCTTCGTCCCAGCAGGCGAGCACGATCGGCGGCAACGTCGGGACCAACGCTGGTGGCCCACACTGTCTCGCCGATGGCACCACCATCGCCCACATTCTCGCTGCCGAACTCGTGACCGCGGATGGTGACATTGTCATCGTCGGAAGTGGAGCACCCGACCTGCCGGGACTCGATCTGCGATCCGTGGTCGTCGGCTCAGAAGGCACGCTTGGGATCGTCACCAGGGTCCTTGTCCGGTTGATGCAGAACCCTCCCGACGCGGCGACCCTCCTGATCGGATTTCGGACGATCGAGGATGCCGCTGCCACCGTGTCGCAGATCATTGCCTCAGGCACGATCCCTGCTGCACTCGAAATGATGGACCGCCCGATGATCGAGGCAGTCGAGGCGTTCGTGCACGCCGGGTACCCGACAGATGTCGCCGCCGTTCTGCTGGCCGAGGTCACAGGTACTGGTCAGTCGGTTGCAGATGCGACGGCCCTTGTCGAGTCGATTGCCGAGGCCCACAACGCAGCGTTGATTCGAGTCGCCACCGACTCCGATGAGCGCGCCTTGTTGTGGAAGGGTCGAAAATCGGCGTTCGGAGCCGTGTCACAGAAGGCTCCGGACTACTACCTCCATGACACCGTTGTCCCGAGAACACGTCTGGTCGAGGTGTTGGCACAGATCTACGAGATCGGGGAACGACACGGCGTTGAGATGCTCAACGTCTTCCACGCAGGGGACGGCAATCTTCACCCGCTTGTGGCATTCGATGCCAACGAACCCGGCATGATCGAACGGGTTCGAGCAGCCGCAGACGAAATGGTTCGAGTCTCGATCAAGGCTGGCGGGACACTTTCAGGAGAGCACGGAATCGGAATCGAGAAGCGAGACCTGATGCCGCTCGTGTTCAACGAGGCAGATCTCGATGCCCAGGCAAGGATCAGAGATGCCTTCGATCCGCAGCGGATCATGAACCCGGGCAAGGTACTGCCATCCGGCTCCCGATGCTTCGATGCCTCAGGAGCACGACTCCCATGAATCTCCCGTCCTCAGTCATGGGTGCGATGCGAGCAGCCGGCCTTTCGCCCTCCATTCGAGGGTTCTCTGATGAAGCGACCGTTGCTCCCACAACGGCCGAGCAGGCTGCCGCCGTTCTTGCAGCAGCCGCCGCGGAGGACCTCAGCGTCGGGTTTCGAGGAGCTGGAACGCGTGACGAGGTCGGGGGACCTCGCACGTACGCGATTGGAATGCTTTCTTCGGGAATGGCCGAGGTGATTGACTGGCCGGTCGAGGATCTCACGATCGTGGTCGGATCAGGAATCGCCGTGGGGGAACTTGAGGCGATGTTGAACGAGAAGGGTCAAACCTCGCTGCTTCCGACCGGCGAACCGCACCGCACCGTTGGAGGCATCGTTGCGGAGGGGGAATCCGGGTACGGGCGTCTGAAACACGGCCCCACCCGTGACCGCGTACTTGAGGTCACTCTCGCCACCGGTTATGGCAAGGTCGTGCGCGGCGGGGGTCGCCTTGTCAAGAACGTCACCGGCTATGACCTGCCACGATTGGTGACAGGTTCCCTCGGAAGTCTCGGCTTCATCACATCAGTGTGCCTGAAATTGTGGCCGCTGCCACCGAAACGGTCGATCATCAGCGTCGATGATGCTGCAGCCGCATACGAACAGCTCTATCGACCCTTTGCGATCGTTGAATCCGACGCGGGATCGTATGTCGCCATCGAGGGTTCGGCGAAGGACATCTCGATTCAGGCAGCGTCGATTGGTGCCCAGATCGACGACCAGATTTCGCTTCCCACAGTCATCAGTGAGCCCGTGTTGATCTCGGTACGCGTGCCCCCCGGGTCGCTGGCCGCTGCGCTCAGACTCGTGTTCGACCGACGGCCCGACCGCTTCGTCGCGCAGCACGGTGTGGGAATCATTGAGGCCGGCTGGAGCAGGATCGCGGTGGACCAGGTCAACGATTTGCGAGGAAAGGTCGAGAGCCTCGGAGGTGCAGCGGTCGTTCTCCGGTCGAACGGCTTGCTACCCGGAGTGGACCCGTGGGGGACCGCACCGCCGACGATGTCGATCCAACAGCGCCTGAAGCAACTGTTCGATCCATCCGGAATCTGCAATCCGGGCAAACTCCCGGGAGGTCTGTGATGGGATGGGTAACGGACCACCCGCCTCGCATGGAGGCCTTGGACGCCTGCGTCACCTGCGGATTATGTCTCCCGGTCTGTCCCACGTTCCGCCTCACCGGGGACGAAACGGCATCGCCGCGGGGTCGCCTCACAGCCATGAAGGCGGTTGCGTCCCACGGCATGGAGGTCGATCAACGCTTCGCCGACATGATGTCGTTCTGCCTGCAGTGCCGAGCGTGTGAAACGGCGTGTCCCTCGATGGTTCCGTTCGGCGAAGTCATGGAAGCATCCAGAGCCGAGGTCATCGCCCAGGTGCCTCGGCGAGGCGATGGGATCCGACGGTTGCTACTTGTGACGGTGCTCCGTTCGCGGCTCCTGTTGAGAATGGCAACGATCGGTGCCGTCCTGTTGAAACGCATTGGTCTCCTCACCCGTCTGCCCGTTGTGGGGGCCCAAACGAGGGGCCTGCGTCCGATCGCGCTTCCGGTACGCACCAGCGCAGGCGGACGATGGGGACAACCGTCAGGTGACGTCGCGATGTTGCTTTCCGGGTGCGTGGCCGATGTCTGGTTCAGCGATGTGCACCGAGCCACGATCGAGGTTCTCGTTGCTGCTGGGTATCGAGTCGAAGCCCCCGCAAGTCAGACCTGCTGTGGCGCACTCGCCCTTCACGGCGGGCTCGCCGATGATGCGCGATCGATGGCCGACAGGAACATCCGGGCATTTGCCTCGGCTGATGTCATCGTGACCGATGTCGCAGGTTGCGGCGCCCACCTCAGGACCTATGGCCGATACGGCGACAGCGGTACCGCCGTGGCCGCGAAGGTCCGTGACATCGATGAGGTCGTGGCGGCGGCTGTCGCCGACGGCAGGCTTCCGTCCTACCCCTCATCCGGACGCAAGATCGGAGTACAGGACCCATGCCACCTCGAGCACGGACAGCGCGCAGCCACCGCTGT
>QQUL01000190.1 GCA_008501565.1 Armatimonadota bacterium | reverse complement strand
TTTGCGGCAAGACCCAAGCTCGTAGACATGAATATCCAAGCACTGCAAGAAGGCTTCAGGTTTGCAAGCAGTTCAGGATTCGAGGAAGACGCCGGACCGTTGGGACTTGCCAACGTTGAGGCCGATGAGCGGATTCTGATCAGCGGGAACCATGCAGCTGCGATCGGGTTCCTCGCTGCGGGTATCCGGTTCTTTGCCGGATATCCCATCACGCCTGCGACCGAAATCCTCGAGATGATGAATCGCCATATTGGATCATTCGGTGGCGTCTCGATCCAAGCCGAGGATGAACTCGCTGCTGTGAACCTGGCCCTCGGCGCCTCCCTCACGGGAGTGCGTTCCCTCGTTGCAACATCAGGACCTGGAATCTCGTTGATGCAAGAAGGCATCGGGCACGCCGGTGCTGCCGAGATCCCTCTGGTCATCATTGATGCCCAAAGGGCTGGACCATCGACTGGGATGCCGACAAAGTCGGAGCAATCAGACATTGGCATGATCGTCCACGGGAGCACCGGAGACTTCCCCCGGATCGTTCTCGCACCGGGTAACCCTTCCGACGCCTTCGAACTTGCCGTGGAAGCTGCGAATCTCGCTCAGCGAATCCAAGGGCCGGTGTACCTGATGCTTGACCAGTCGGTCTCGCAAGACTCAGCAACCACGGCACCGTTCGACCTCTCTCGGGTTGTGATTGATGAAGGTGCACGCCTCACCCAAGAACAGCTCGA
Source organism: Armatimonadota bacterium (assembly GCA_008501565.1). Classification (GTDB taxonomy): domain Bacteria; phylum Actinomycetota; class Acidimicrobiia; order Spongiisociales; family UBA5794; genus UBA5794. The sequence continues at coordinate 3,567 of QQUL01000190.1, read as the reverse complement.
CGCACTTGATGAATACCACCGGTACGCGGTGACACCTACGGGCCTGTCTCCTTTGGCTGTGCCGGGCATGCCAGGAGGGATGAGCCTCGTGACTGGCAATGAACACGACGAGTGGGGCAAGGTGTCGACCAATCCTTCGAATCGGGTAGCGATGATGGACAAACGGGCACGCAAGGTCGAGACCGTCAAGGATTCATTGCCCTCGGGGCTTCGATTCGGGCACGAGACCTCCCCGATCGGAATCATTGGTATTGGTATGGAGAGTGGGGTGATCCGCGAAGCCGTCGAAAGGCTTTCTGTGGCTGGCATCTTGCTCGCTGGACTCCAGCCCCGCACCATATGGCCCGTTCCCACCGACACACTCGAATTCATCGCGTCCAAAGAACACGTCTATGTCGTTGAACACAACCACGAAGCCCAACTCGTTCAAGTCCTCGCATCGGTTGGCGCACCCATCGACCGACTCACAAGCATCCATAGATACGACGGAGTGGCCTTCACCCCCCATGACCTGGTCACCGCAATAGCTTCACAGGAGACACCATGACGGCCACCTACCTGCCTGCAGATCCGATCTGGTGCGCTGGGTGTGGACACTTTGGAGTCCAAACAGCGTTGAGCGACGCCCTCGCCGACCTGAACATCTCAAAAGAAGAGACACTGCTCCTTGCAGGCATCGGCTGTTCAGGAACCATCCAGAACAACCTCGGCACGTACGGCTACCACGCCCTCCACGGACGAGTGATCCCAACAGCGACCGGTGCCTGGCGGGCCAACCCTGACCTCACCGTCATCGCAGCAGGCGGCGACGGCGATGGCTACGCCATTGGTATGGGCCACCTCATCCACGCATTCCGGCGAAACCCCTCCATCACCTACCTCGTGATGAACAACGGCGTCTACGGCCTCACCAAGGGCCAAGACTCGCCAACACGCCAAGGAACACCATCACTCGACGCAGTCCTTCTCGGCCTCTCAATCCTGGAAACAACATTCATCGCCAGAGCGTTCACCAGCGCCTCTGACCAGCTACGCGACCTCACAGCCGCCGCCATCCGCCACGCACGAGAAGGCCGCGGCTTTGCGTTCCTTGAAATCCTGTCACCGTGTGTCACCTACAACGACACCTACCCCGCCTGGGACAACGAATACCTCGATCTCGACATTGACGACCAACACGACCCAACCAACCGCACAGCCGCCTTCACCCGCGTCGCTGACCTCCAAACCCAAGGCCGGATCCCCATTGGAATGATCTATCGCGACCCGTCCACCGAGCCAGCCACCTTCGTGAACCCGTCAACATCGAACATCGAATCAGCCGAACATGCCACCATATTCCACGACATCATGGACCGTTACCGGATCTAGCAGACCTCCGCGGAAGCCCTCAGGCGGCACGCGTTCGTCGGTACCGGATCAGCACTGCCGTTCCGGCTGCAGCCGTCGCCACCACCGCTGCGGCGACCGGCACTTTCAGAGACATGCCGTGGTCAGGATCGGGAACCGCCACCGGACCGAGGGCGTTCATGACGTCGGGCTCCAGCTCCCGTGGCGCAGTGTACGTTTCGGGATCGAGCGATCGGAGTGCCACGGTCACCTCCTGGAGACTCCGAACGGCGTGGTCGCAGGTATCGCATCTTTCGACATGAACCGCAAGGGGTCCCGTAACGGCCGATGTCCCAACCGTGTCGAGGGCGACGTGAACGGCCGAGCACATCACATTCATTGCGCACCGTCCTGGAACCCGTCGAGAGCAGCCCGAAGTTGTTTGCGTCCCCGGTGAAGCCGAACCTTGGCCGCCGTGACGGAGATATCGAGGTGTTCGGAGATCTCTGCGTGAGTCCAGTCGTAGACATCCTTGAGCACGACGACCGATCGTACCGACTCGGTCAACGCAAGGAGCGCCTCCTCGATGTGTGGACTTGCCGAAACCGATTCGCCTGCACGAACAGGGTCCAGGCTGGTCGACTCGGGTTCGACATGCATGTTGTCGAGTGGATCGAGACGGAGCCGTTTCTGTTTGTCACGGTGCGTCCAAGCGGTGTTCACCGTGATCCGATGCATCCAGGTCGAGAACTTTGCGTCTCCGCGGAATCGCGGCATCGCCCGCCATGCGCGCACGAAGGCGTCCTGGGACACATCCAAAGCGAGTTCCCTGTCCCTGACCAGTCGTACCGCCAACGTGTACACCTCGTGTTGATGGAGCCGAACGAGGTCCCCGAAAGCGTCCCGATCACCGCGGCGGGCGCGGTCGACGAGTTCGTGTGTCTCGCTCCGTGTTTCGAGTGGTTCGACCTGAGGTCGGTACATGCCGTTACTCCGCGTACGGTACAACCGTAGCGGCACCGGTAACGAGCTGCTCCCCATCTCTTGTGAGAACGACTTTGACCTGATCACCGCTGACCTCGGTCGCAACGATGGCTTGTTCAGCTGGAAACAGGGCGTTTCGGAATCGCACCTTTGCCGACGCGACAGACCCGTGCTTCGCGACAGCTTGCATCATCCACGCGTACATCAGGAGTCCGTGGACGACGATGCCCGGCATACCGGCACCCACGGCGGATTCGTGGTCCCAGTGGAACGGGTTGAAGTCCCGGGAAGCCGCTGCGTACCGCACCAGATCGTTTCGGCTCGCCGAACGCAGGAGAACCGCATCGTCGGAACCGTTGATGCCTGACTCGCGGACTGACGGTTCCGCTCGCTCTGTCTCGGGGGGCGGTGCCTGCTGATTCGACAACAAGAACGTCGATGTGGACTCGACGGTCGTCTGTCCATCCGCAACAGCCGCAGCCTCGAAGGTGACAAAGTATGAACCACCTCGTTCACGGACTTTCGTGATCGTTCCCGTAACGACCTGCTCCGATGGCACGACCACCGGGGATGGGTAGGTGAACGTCTGGTCGACGTGCATCAGCGTGGCGGTGTAGTCGACGATTCGCGGGTCATAGAGGAATGCGTCGGCAACAGAAAAGAGCAGGACAGAGCCGAAGCCGGGTGGTGCTGCACTGACCCTCCGGTCCGGATCGTCATGTGTCGCTGCCACATAGGCTGCCACGCCGTCTGGCGTGACCGCGACAGTGACGGGTCCAATCGTGTGCCCGAGAAGGTCCGCGGGGGTGAACGCATCAGTCATCCCGTCCCGCTTTCAGGGGGACAGCAGAGGAGCGAAGCGACAACGACACCCGTACTAGCGGGTTTCTTTGTGGGGCGTCTGCTCGCGGCACCATTTGCAGAACTTCTTCAACTCGAGGCGATCCCTCGTGTTGGTCTTGCTCTTCGTGGTGACATAGTTCCGCCTCTTGCACGACTCGCACGCAAGTGTGATCGGCGGGCGTTTGTCGCTGGCCATGTGAGAACTCTCTTCGTTCGTTTGCTTACAGCTTTCAGCTTTCAGCTTTCAGCTTTGTGGGCAGTTAGGCCCGATAGTTGTCTACTCGATGATTTTGACTACTCGGCCAGCGCCAACAGTGCGGCCACCCTCACGGATAGCGAACCTGAGACCCTCATCCATAGCAATCGGCTTACCCAACGTCACCGTCATAGCCGTGTTATCACCAGGCATCA
>QQUL01000089.1 GCA_008501565.1 Armatimonadota bacterium | reverse complement strand
CGATCACGATCCGAATGGGACTCGGCCTCGGGTTTTGGCCAACATTTCTTGCACTCTTCTTCCTCGCTGTCCCACCCCTGTTCTCGAATACCCATGCCGGAATCTCGGGAGTGGATCAGACGATGGTGGAAGCTGCGAACGGCATGGGTATGACGGGTCGTCAGGTGATGATGGGTGTCGAGGTTCCGCTTGCGATTCCCATCATTCTGATCGGTGCACGTGTCGCCGCGGTGCAGGTGGTCGCAACCGCAACGCTTGCTGCCCTCGTTGCCTGGGGTGGGCTCGGCCGATACATCATCGACGGCTTCGCAACCCAGAACCTTGCTGAGGTCTTTGCCGGTGGTCTGCTCGTGGCTCTCCTCGCCATCGCGACAGAGCTTCTCTTCGCCATCGCAGAGCGTCTCGTTCGACGCCGGTACCACAGCGGACAACCGGCTACCCGTGTGGTTGTGGGATGACCGTCAAGGTCAATTCCTACGACCGTTACCGTTGACGCCGTCGCCATGCACGGCGACACCAACATCGAAACCCATCTGAAGGGAGAACCCATGCGGATATTCCGCAACCGGGCCATCGGGGCGGTGCTCATGGCTGTGGCGCTCGTTGCCACAGCATGCTCATCGGGTGATGACTCACAAGACGGAACCACGATCGTGATCGGATCGGCAAACTTCGGCGAATCCGAGCTGGTCGCAGAAATCTACGCCCAGGCTCTTGAGGCGAAGGGCTTCACCGTCGAACGCAAGTTCAGTGTCGGATCGAGGGAGATTTACGCGGCAGCTCTTGAAGCGGGCGAACTCCACCTTGTCCCGGAGTACATCGGGTCGGCTCTGACCTATCTTGGCGGTGAGGCAAGTTCCGATGTCGTCGCGACCACGGAAGCGCTTCGAACCGCATGGGCACCAGCGGGCATCTCCGTTCTTGAACCGGCACCTGCCCAGGACAAGAACGGATTCGTGGTCACGAAAGAGACGGCTGATTCGCTTGGCGCCGTGAACGTCAGTGATCTCGCTGCGGCCAATGGTTCCCTGGTTCTGGGAGGACCTCCCGAGTGTCCGGATCGGCCGTTCTGTTTGATCGGACTTGAGGACACCTACGGGCTCACGTTCGCATCGTTCCGTCCCCTTGATGCCGGCGGTTCCTTGACGGTGACAGCCCTCAAGGAGGGCGAGATCGACGTCGGGCTGCTCTTCACGACTGATGGTGTGATCGCGGCCGAAGGCTTCGTGCTCCTCGCCGATGACATGGGACTCCAGCCGGCAGAGAGCATCGTTCCCGCGATCGCCACGTCGATCGTGGATGAATACGGGAGCGACCTCGAGGACGTACTCAACGCTGTCAGCGCAGCGTTGACGACGGAGGGCCTCACGGAGATGAACCGACTCGTCGGCTATGTCGGCGATGATCCGGTGCAGGTCGCCACAAATTGGCTCCAGGAGGTAGGTCTCGTCGGGTAGTGACGTACGACTGGCGTAAGGTTCGGGCGGAGAAGGGAACGGCTTCTCCGCCCGACTTCGTTCTGGATCGAGAAGGAGATCGACGATGTTGCACTTCACTGTCTGGCAGCCGAGGACTAGAGCGATGATTCTCGCGGTATCAATCTCGGCCGCCGTCCTGCTCGTTGGATGCAGTTCCGACGATTCATCCAATACGGTCGCTGAGGTCGCTCAAGTGGACACGAATGAGATTGTCATCGACGATTTCCGATTTACGCCGGCTACCACGACCGTGAAGGTCGGTGTTGCCGTGACGTGGACGAATCAGCAAGGTGTGGCCCACACAACCACCGCAAGCGATGGAACGTGGGACTCTGGTTCCATCGGGACGGATGCGTCGTTTTCCAACACGTTCGACGAAGCCGGTGAGTTCTCGTACTTCTGCGCCATCCATCCATCCATGACCGGAACGATCACCGTCGAAGGGTGACGCGGCCGCATAAACGTTGGTGGTCAAGCGGTGAAGCGGACGAACCTGCGTTTCCCAACTTGTACCACGGCACCCTCGACGAGTGTCCTTGGCACCGTTTCCTGCTCCTGACGCTCCCCGTCGATCTTCACAGCGCCCTGCCGCAGCAGCCGTCTTCCTTCACCGTTTGATGCGACGAGTCCAGCATCACTGAGCACACCGGGGAGCCAGATCTCATCACCCGCGGGAAGCACAGCGACCGGGACCTCTTCCGGCGTCCCCCCTTGGCGGAACACCTGGTCGAACGCGGCTTCGGCCGCGTCTCCTGATCCGTCACCGTGGTATCGCTCGACGATCCTTCGTGCAAGAAGACGTTTCTGTTCCCCGGGGTGGAGAGATCCGTCTGCGAGGCCGGTTTCAATCCTGGCTACCTCGTCCAGGTCCGATCCAGCCGCCAGTCGAAACCACTGGGGCATCAGCTCATCGGGAATGGACATCGTCTTTCCGAACATTTCGTCCGCATCTTCTCGGACGGAGATGTAGTTGCCGATGGATTGGGACATCTTCTTGGTCCCGTCCGTTCCGACGAGGAGGGGAACGGTCGCGACCGATTGGGGCCGCTGTCCTGCCTGTTCCTGGAGGTCTCTGCCCATGAGAAGGTTGAGAAGCTGATCGTTCCCTCCGATCTCCACATCAGCCCTGATGGCAACGGAATCGGTCGCCTGGAGCAGTGGATACATGAACTCAATGAGGGAAATGGACTCGTTCGCCTTGTACCGGGCCGAAAAATCATCGCGGTCCATGAGTCTGGAAACCGTCACGCCTGCGGTCATCTTGAGTACGTCTGCCATGTCCATCGCACCAAGCCACTCAGAATTGCGCCGGATCTCAAGATTCTCCTCGAGAAGGAGGGACTTGATCGTGGGGAGACAACGCTCGGCATACGCGTTCACCTCAGTGTCCGTCAGACGGTTCCGTGTGGAGGACTTCCCGGATGGATCACCGACCTGAGCCGTGAAGTCACCAAGGATCAGGACTGCCGTGTGGCCCATCTCCTGGAAGCGTCGAAGGAGATCGAACACGACCGCCCATCCGAGCGTCACGTCAGGCGCAGTCGGATCAACACCGAGTTTTGCGCGGAGAGGCACCCCGGTCTCGACCGAGCGTTCGAGTTGAGAAAGCAACGCTCCCTCAGGAAGCGTGACATCGACGGTTCTCGTGATGTAGTCGAACTGTTCCGAAGCGGTAGGCATCGCGGCGAATCGTAGACGACCTGTGTCGTCAGACGCCGTACCGTGGCTCAGCGGCCATCTACGCTTTCAGCTGCTTCCTACCGTCAGCAGTTGGCAACGAGCTCACCAGGTACGGGGGTCTGTTGGATGTCTCCACCGGGATAGAAGTCCCCCGATCCTGTCACCGTCGACCCATTGAGGCTCAGCTCCACGGACGTACCGTATGTCGAGTCGGCTTCCCACACTGCGTCGTAGCTGGTCGAGTCATAGAGGCCGATGTTTGCAGCCCCACCGAAGCTGTCAGCGCCGAACTGTGTCACATCGAGATTGATCGGATCGTCATAGGAGACAACGGTGAAGAGAATCTCAGCGCCCGCGGCTTCCTGCCGTTCGAGGTGGCAGAGGATGCCGAACTCATAGGTTTCGCCGTTGTCGAGGGTGACCGTTGCCGTTGCGCCCCCCGAAGGCGGCGTTGCTGGCGCACTGGTGGTTGGGGTCGTCGTTGGTGTATCACCCGACCCGGAATCAGCGCTCGTCGTCGTTGGTGCATCCCCCTCGGCGATTTCGTCGTCACCACCGCATGCGGCAATCGTGAACACCAGGATCGTTGCAAGAGCCAGCACTCCCCACCTTTTCAATACGTTTTCCATGTGCAGAAGATCTCCCATGTCAGGTGTCGCTCGTTCCCGTGCCCTGCGCCTCAATGCGCTTCCGTTTGCGGGCACCCACCAACCATACCGAATTGTCGAGGTGCGTCATGGGCAGGTGCTACGACGTTGTGTCCGCTACGAACCTCCACGGAACATCGACAGCTTTCGAGACGCCTATCCGCGGTGTCGCCTCCCAGCTGGTCACCGTTCCGAGCGGCCCATCGAGGCGCAGCGGACCGCTCCATGTGTTTGTTCCCGAGCATTGACCCGACAGTCCCAGAGCCTGTCCAAGTTTCCCGGGACCATCAACGAGGTGTGTGGTTCTCCCTCGTCGCTTCTGGACCGCTGCAAGCCCATGTGTCACCACTCCCCCACGCATCAGAACGGCATTCGGCTCACCCTCGGATCTGACCACGATGTTGGCGCACCAGTGGATTCCGTAGGACAGATACACGTAGAGCGTCCCGGCTGGACCCCACATCGGCTCGTTGCGATCGGTCCTGCGACC
>QQUL01000205.1 GCA_008501565.1 Armatimonadota bacterium | reverse complement strand
GACGTCGACACCGACAACCATCCCGCTGGGCGCGCAGCAGTCGAACGGTTCCCGAATTGCCTCTTGCCACAAGCCATAGCTTGAAGCCGCTACCGCCCACAGACCTAAGAGGATCGACCCAAGAGTGCGTCGCATACCCAATACCCTACGCAAGCTTTGTGGCACATATGCGTGCACGTTCGTGGGATACAATCGTGGGACCGACGATGGGTAGGAGGCGAATCGTGTGGACCGAAAACGTCTCGCCGTATCAGGATTGGTTTTGGCCGTCTCCGCCTTTGACGACGCACCGTTTCGCCCGGAACCACCGAACGACACTCTGTTTCGCCCGGATGCCTAGACCGACGCAAGATGCAAGCGGCACATATGCGCACGCGGCAAATCTTGACACGTTCGCCGTACGTGGGGGGTGACAGACGATCAGAGCTTCCAGAGCACCACGTTTGCAGCGTGGAAGCCATGGGTTCTAAATCCCGTCACCTTCACGACATGCGCAGCACGACATGGATACGTGATGTCGGGAACGTGTGAGCTCAGTTCCAGACGGACTTCACGTCATCAAGTCGAGAGCGCATCTCGTCCAACGCGAGAGAAACAAATGACTCCGGGACATTGAACTTCGGCCACGCGCCCACGAACGTCAGGCTGTCTCCGTCGGGAATCGGCCAAATCCAGTGGCGATAGGTCCATCCACCGCCGCCACCGCCGCCACCGCGCTGCGTGACAAAAGGTGCGACCGGCGCATTTCCACTCCACGCGTGGGAGTCGAGGTTCGTCCAGCGTGATCCATCATCGAACTCCACACCGAACCGCACGAACCTCTCGTCGATCCGACCGTGCCGTCCGATTGGTGTATCGAATGGCGAGTCATGAGCGTACGGATCGGGTTCCCGCTCCCAAAACGAAGCCTTGAACTGGATTCCGTTGGGGTACACCTCAAACCCATGCACGGCCAGGGCTCCCTCTTGGGTATGGAACACAAACGCCGACTGGTTCGAGTAGCCGGGAAGGACGCCAGGCTGTGGGCCCGCCCACACGGGGGTCGCGTCCACCGGCCTCATCGGAGGCTCCCGTCTTACGTCATCGAAAAACGCCACTCGAACCCTTCGCTATGAGGGTAAATGTTCATCCAAAGGATACAGAAGCGGATAACGGACACACGCTGAGGGTGCGAAGCGGGCTCGGAGAGTGTCCCACCCGGGGTTGTCAAATGCTCAGAGCTTCAGAGCGTCACGTTCAAAACGCGGAAGCCGCGGGTTCGAATCCCGCTACCTCCACCACACCCGAGCGTTTGCGCGTGCACATTGCCCACAATCATCCCACCCAGCCGGATATGCGTGGACTCATCTGCCCGAGAGTTATGTCGGTCCGTTGGTCGCACCATTGTGTCGGTGAGTTGTGGATGGTTCCGTGCTTGGTTGAAATGAAGTAGCTGATTTCCGAGTCCGGTCTCGGGGGGTAGGTTTCGGCAATGAAGTCGCGTAGAACTGCTGCCTCGGCCATCGTTGGAACCATCAGGCGCACGATTGGGCGATAGTCACAGGCGGACGGCGTGAGCCACCCCTGAAGGCGTGGCGGTTGCCTGAGTAGTCGCTGGTCAACCACGGAAGCATGGGTGCCGACCTGATCCAGCATCTGCTCTGCAGTTTCTGGTGTACCGATCTCGAGGTAGACGTCGACGACAACGCCGGACGCTGTGGGCCGCCACGGCGGGTTGGACATTGCGAGAAAGAACGCGGCAACGACGACCGCAGCAACTGCAGCCGGAACCAACACCCGGGTCCATCTAGGCAGCTTGTAGGCATCGTTCGGCTCCTCCGGCCCGACACCGTCATCGCCCACAATGCGGACTGCTGAATTGCTCACTTCCCAATCCTACGTCGCAGCCGCTTGAGGAGGTCGCCTGTTGAAGTACAACGGTACAAATGCGGGCATGGCGAACTTCGCACGTTCGCCATTGGTTTTTTTTGGGGGGGGGGTGACAGAGCTTTAGAAGGCTGAGAGCTGTACGCCGATAGCTGTAAGCAGATCACTGATCAAGGGTCAGGTCCCTTGATCAGTGATTCCCCCATACAGTTCGAGAAGGCGGCTCGCCGTGGTGTCCCACGAGAAGCGCTGAGAGAACGCGACCGCTCCGTCGGAGAGCCGTTTGGCGAAACCGGGATGCTCAAGGATCGCTTTCATTGCGGTGCAATAGGCTTCAGGAACATTGTGGTCCACGAGGAGTCCGCTCTCTGACGAAGACACCACATACGCGAGGCCACCGATGTTGGCGGCGACGACGGGAGTTCCGCATGCCTGAGCCTCGGCCGCCACAAGACCGAATGACTCCGATCGCGAGGGCACGATCACAAGATCGGCCGCTCGGTAGTACTTGGCAAGAATGTCGTGCGAAACTGGGTCGATGAGATCGACACCATCGCTCACGCCGCTGCGACGAGCGATCGTTCGGCACCGCTCAAGTTCGGCGGTGCCGTCTTCGCCACTTGCTCCACCGACGATCAGGAGACGCGGCATACCGAGCTTCGGATCGAGCTGTGATCGGAGCAACGCGTAGGCTTCCACCGCAACTGCTGTTCCCTTGTGGGCCTGTATCCGACCGGCGTACAGGATGATGGGCCCGTCCCCAAGACCGAGCTGGCTTCGGGCGAACGAACGCTCACCCGGTTTGAACACGTCGTGGTCAACCCCGGGTGGGTTGACGCACAGCCGCTCAGGGCTTGCCCCGTAGTGCTCAAGGAGGTCTTCGAACTCGTAAGGAGTGGAGGCGATGACGCAGTCCGATTGTTTGATGACTTCTGCTTCTGTCAGGAGCCGTTCGCTGCTCGACCCCACTTCATTTGGTGCCCGGGTGCGGTCCTTCACCTTTCCGAGCGTGTGGAACGAATTCGCAAGCGGGATGGAGTACCGATCCTTGACGCGCACACCCGTACGCCCCGAGAGCCAGTAGTGGCTGTGCACCAGATCAAAGGATGCCTCGTTCTCGTCGATCCAGTCGATCACGCCAGACGCGAACTTCGGGGCATGGGGCTTCATGTCTACGAGGGACATCAATCCGAGGGGGCCAGCCTCGATGTGGACGACGCGGTACCGCTCTGCGACGTCGACGACAGTTGGGTTGATGACCGAGGTCCGCCGCGTGAATGTCGTGATGTTGATCCCGCGGGCAGCCATGGTCCGTGAGAGCCGATCCAGATACACGTTCATGCCGCCCGCGTCTCCTGATCCCGGCTGTATCAACGGAGACGAATGCATGGCCACATACGCGACGTCGGTGATCACGGAATCCGCCCTTCGATAGCGAACAGCGGTCGTGCCTCCGCACCGTGTCTGAACTTGTACCGCTCGTCACCCTTGAGGAAGTCGAACACCTTTGCCCCGCGGGTGATCTCTGCCTCGATCATTGACGAGAACAGCACAACACCGGGGGAAGCGAACGCTGCGGAGGGGTCGAACGCCGAGTTGTAGAAGTAATAGCCATCCTCGGTTTCCCAGCCGAAAGCGGTAGCGAGCGTGCGGTCGTTGCAAACGAGTGCATGTACGACCGCACCGGTGTTCGCAACCAGATCCGAGAAGTACTGCTCCATCGAATCAGTCATGAACGAGCCTTTCTCGCCCTCAGACGTGCGGTGCATCGAGCAGAACGTGGCGAAAGCCTCGCTGTTCCCCGGCACGATGCTCACCGGGCCGAACTCAGCCTCGAAGCGTCTTCGCTTTCGGCGAACCTCGTGACGTTCCTTCTTCCCGATTCCCATGAGCCACTCGTCGAACGTCTCGGGAAGATCCAGCACGGCAGTTCCCGCGTGCTCGGTCTTGGTGAATGGTGCCTCAAGGTTGTTGAGGGCGACAAGAACACCTGCCGTGGCTTCGATCGGCAAAGAATCGAAACGAAACGCGTGATCCCGATGGACCGAGAGTGCTTTCGCGAGGACATCAGCGGAATCCTCTCCGACAGGTGCGTGGTAGTCCGTCAGATCCGCTTCCCCCGCGAACTCGATGGAGTCGCCAGAAACCGCGAGTGCGACGGCGGAGTCCTCGGTCGTTGACACGACGAGCTCTGCTGCTCTGTCGGTTCGGTGCTTCCAAACCGTCTCAAGGAACGGTCTGAAGGGGAAGGGTCCCGTTCGAGGGGCTGTGGACTGCCCTTCCACGGGGAAGTCTTTCCAGTCGGACGAGAGGGTTGGTCCGCTCACATCTCCACCAGGGTGAGATGGCCGACGGTGTGTCCTGCCCCGAGCACCGGTGGCAGCAGTTGTGGCTCAAGGGAGGTTTTCATCGCATCGGTCAGCATCCCGAGGCGGTCCGCCACGTGGAGCGCAGCC
>QQUL01000110.1 GCA_008501565.1 Armatimonadota bacterium | reverse complement strand
TGGAAAAGCTCATCTCGCTCTTCACATCCAACGATCTGGCAATATCGGAACCACGCATCGCTGCCGTTGAAAGGCTGGCCGATGTAGCGGGGTTCAACGACATGCTTGCTGATCATGTCCTTGCGTGGAGCCACCTGTGGCGACGGTGCCGGGTTGATCTCGACGGTGCATCCGACGCTGCGCAAACACTGAACCTCCATGTCTTCCACGTGCTCCAGACGGTTTCCCCCAATGTCGATCTCGTTGATGCCGGGGTTCCTGCTCGCGGGCTGCATGGGGAGGGATATCGGGGTCACATTTTCTGGGACGAAATCTTTGTATTCCCCTTCTTCAACCTGAGGATTCCTGAACTGACCCGCATGATGCTGCTCTACCGATATCGCCGATTGCCTGCGGCACGACGCATGGCGAAGCGACTCGGACATGACGGCGCGATGTTCCCGTGGCAGAGCGGGAGCGATGGGCGTGAGGAGACACCTAATCGCTTCTTCAACCCCATCTCTGATCGGTGGATGCCTGACAACTCCCAACAGCAACGCCATGTCGGGCTCGCCATTGCCTACAACGTGTGGCACTACTACCAAACAACGGGCGATGTTGATTTCTTACTGCAATACGGTGCTGAAATGCTTGTGGGAATCTGCCGGTTCTTTGCTTCCCTGGCAACGTTCGATCCTGACGATGAGCGCTACCACCTCAAGGGAGTGATCGGTCCCGATGAGTTTCACGATGGCTATCCGGACCGTCCGGGCGAGGGAATCGACGACAACGCCTATACCAATGTGTTGGCGTCGTGGGTCTTTCAGCGTGCCATGGAGACTTTCACGCTCCTGTCTGTGCACCATCGGGGCGGTGATCTGTGGGAGCGGCTCGGCATGTCCGATGACGAGATCGCTTCATGGGGCACATTGAGCCGCCGCCTGGCAGTCCCCTTCCTTGACAACGGATTGATCGCGCAATTCGAGGGCTTCGGTGACCTCAAAGAGCTCGATTGGGATGACTACCGGACTCGCTACGGCAACATCGGCCGCCTCGATCTCATTCTGGAAGCAGAGGGTGATGCGACGAATTGTTACAAGGTGACGAAACAGGCAGATGTCCTCATGCTCCTCTACCTGTTTGACGAGGAGGAGCTGGATGTTCTCCTCGACCATCTGGGCTACGAACTCGCCGGTGGAGCCATCCCAGCGACGATCGACTATTACGTGGCACGCTCATCGGATGGCTCGACCCTCAGCCGCGTCGTGCATGCGTGGGTGCTCTCGCGATACGATCGCCATCGTTCATGGCACACCTTCTTGGAAGCCCTGGGGAGCGATGTCGCTGACATACAAGGCGGTACGACCCGAGAAGGGATTCACCTCGGGGCAATGGCTGGAACCCTCAACCTGATTCAACGCTACTACCTGGGGACGAAAGTCAGGCACAACCTTCTCTGGCTGGATCCGCATCTCCCGGAGGAGCTCGACCACCTCGCGACAACGTTGCACTATCGCGGCCACTGGCTTGACATCACAGTGGACGACAAGACATTGACCGTCGAGAGTCGCGAATGTGATGCAAGTCCGATTGCTATCCGACTGCTCGATCAACACCTTGAGCTCGAACCCGGTCAAACAGTCAGCACCACACTCGGGTAGTCAGACGTCAGAAGTCTGACGTCGGACGTCGGACGTCAGATGACCGATGACCGATGACCGATGACCGATGACCGATGACCGAAGTGTGGAGTGTGGAGTGTGGAGTCAGGAGTTCAGTTGTCGAACTCCAAGGAACCCGAAGCGGGTTCCCGAAGCCAGAAATCAGAAAGCTAAAAGCTATGACCTTTCAGGGCTCGTTGGGGGTGGCGTTGTGGTGCGCCAGAATGGGAGGAGGGGTTCGGATGAAGGAGACTCCCGTGGCAAGACGACACGAATTCGGACTTGAGCGAATCTACGGCAACTCAGCCTCGATTGGTTACCGGGTTCTGGTCGATCGGTTGTGGCCGAGAGGAGTATCAAAGAAGGACGCGGCCCTTGACGAGTGGCTCAAGGACGTCGCTCCGACGACTGATCTTCGCAAGTGGTACAACCACGACGTCCCACGCTTCGACGAGTTCGCCGATCGATACCGGTCCGAACTCGGGGAACCACCTGCTTCGATCGCCGTCGACCACCTTCTTGAGGTTGTCCGTTCCAAGAGGGTGATTCTCCTCACGGCGACTCGCGATGTTCCCCATTCGGGTGGCAAGGTTCTGCTCGACTACCTGAACGACAAGCACTAACTCGGTCACCGGACCGGTTGATCAGTGGGACAAAGCTGACCCGATCCCGAGAACGGGTGACATCTCCGTTCGGGCTCGGGGACTCCATGTTCAGAAGCCTGACGCCAGACGTCAGACCTCGGATTTCTCCACGACGAATCGGTGGTACCGGAACGGCCACAGCCCTGAGCGTCGCATTTCGATGATCTTGTAGCCGTCACGGTCGGCCCAAAGCGCCATCTCGGTGGGTGCGAAGCGGTCGCGGCTGAGAATCTCGACTCGGGAGCCATCAGGAAGTGACTTCATGAGGCTCGCAGCGCGAATGAGGCCGGTCGCACACGGAGAACGTCGGTTGTCGAGCCTTTGAACGGGAACAGCGCCAATCGCCATCAGATATCGGCAGAATCCGCGAGGTCGTCGACCTTGCACACGCCCTTGACGGGCGAACACTGCCGGTAGAGGGGGCAGGTGATGAAGATGACAATGAGAGCGATGATCAGGAGAACCTTCACCGGAATGAGAACACCCGGAAGGGAGGTCCACCACGACGACGGCATGTGACGGTAGACGTCAGTTTGGATGAGACCGGTGATGATGACTATTGGCAGAGCGAACCGCACCACCCATCGGAATCGTTGGAGCTGACGGGCAAGTCCGATCACGGCGTCTATGACGGGGTGTTCCCGTCCGGAGGGAATCGCCACGGTCAGGTTCCACAGGGCACCGCCCAGCCAGAGTCCAAAGGCGACAAAGTGGAGTGCACGCACGGTCACGGCCGTGGTACCTACGGCATCGAACGCTCCCCACAGCACCGCCTGGATGACGGATCCGACAAGAATGGGGCCGGCTGTCCACCGCTGTGCGACTCCGATCCACAGAAGCGCTGCGGTCAGTCCCATGACCGACATCAAGGCGACCCGTTCACCCGAGTCAAGATACGAGATCGTGGTGATGGCGAACGTGCTCACGGTCGCAAGCACGGCAAGGAATCGGGTAATCGGACGGGCGTGGGCAATTGAGGATTGTTCGAGAGAAGAGATTCGGAACTCCTCGAGACCGCTCTCTCGGGTTCGCAGGTACAAGGTGCGCCATGCCGAGAAGCCGAGTGACAGGGCCATGGTCCACAGAATCAGCCAGCGAACCATTTGGGAACCGAAGTCAAGACCAAAGTTCCGGCCCGTGAACACCGCGCCCGCTATCGAGGCGAGCGTGATTGTCACGAACGCAACCTTGGGGAGGAAAGGTGTCGTGTCGCGTACGTCTACGGCGTATTCCTCACCGAGACCAAGCCGTTCACCCTGCTTGGCAATCATGTCAACTGACGGTATCGAGAACCCCGACTGCGCTGGTTGATCCGACTTTGTGGGAGATTGAGTCGCCATATTATTTCTTCCACCAACCACTAGAACTATTCGTACACCCTATTACTACTACGTTCGTAGGAATAATTCAACTCAAAACTTCTGGAAATGTGGAGGTTCCCGGCCGTGTGCTGAAGCCCGAATGCTGAAGGTTGCCGACCGAATGCGTTCGACATCGTCAATTGACATCGCGGCGTCTGGTTGAATGAGTAGAAGACACGGACCACCTCAGCACCCACATCGATACAAGGAGGTCCCATGGGACCGAAAGATCGCCTTCACGCCACCGAAACCGAACGTATCGACCAAGCGATGTTCGAGTCTTTCCCCGCGAGCGACCCGCCCTCGTGGACCCTCGGTTCCCCGGGCGAGGGCGTCAAGGAAATCCCAGACTTCCGCCTTCCTGCCAGTACGGGTCAGACGCTTGCAAAATCAGCGTTCATCGGGAAGATGCCGATCGTTCTGATCTTCGTGTCCGATCTATCGACGGATGAGTCGGTAGCCGTTCTCACCGCATTCAACGATGCCCTCAGCGAGTTCGGCGATCGTGTTTCGCAGGTTCTCGGCGTGGCTCGCCTGACGGCGCGATCGGCTAGGACCCTGTTGATTAAATCGGTGCTCGCGTTCGGGTTTGTGGTGTGTGAGACTGCGCGTTATGCAAGGTTTACACAATCCGAATCGTGAGTTGTTGGATGCTGAGGCGTTGTGCCGTCAGCTTG
>QQUL01000027.1 GCA_008501565.1 Armatimonadota bacterium | reverse complement strand
CGTTGGGCCTTGGCTCTCCAAGAACGACGAAGACGCAGGAGGGACTCGCGGTCTTTTCGGAACTCGTAACCTTCTCGATCGACATCAATCGCCTGAGACGAGTTGCCCTGCGATCCCAGGCGGTCGGACTCGCCCTCAACGGAGGCAACTTCCTTGACGTTTTCTCTCATTTCCTCGAAGAGGGTCAATCCGAGGAGGAGAGTTATCACTCTGCCCAAAGGATCTTCCGCGGCGGCGATGTGCACGGATCGATCGCATTCACCAAGGACGGGGCCTACCTGGAAGGACTCATCCTCGTGCAGACGTTTCTGAAGAAGGCGATAGCTGAGGGGCGAGAGGAGCTGATCCCGATGCTGTTTGCGGGCCGCATGACGCTGGGGGATGTCATCGAACTTGAGGCCCTCTTCCATGATGGCGTGTTGAGACCCGCTCGGTATCTACCCCCTTGGGCGGTCGGGTTCCAACGCCTCGCGGCGAATCTCTCATACGCGTTGTTCAGCTCAAGAATCCAACTTGATAGCGTGGAGCTTGGGCGGTTTTTGACTCTTGAGGAAGAAGGGCTCGGAAGTCAGACCACAGACGCCTGAATTCCGAGGTCAGGATGTGAGGAGATAGTCGTGACCCCTGAAATGGTTCAGAGTTGGATTGACCGGTATGTCGAGGCTTGGCGAAGCTATGACGCTGACGCCATCGCCGATCTCTTTTCTGCCGACGCAACGTATGCGTACCACCCGTGGGATGAGCCCGTGGTCGGTAGGGAGGCGATCGTGGCCAGCTGGCTCAACGACAAGGACGAGCCCGGCTCGTGGGAAGCCGAATATCGTCCTCTGCATGTGATAGGGCGTGACGCAGTCATCGTTGGTGAGACACGCTACGCCGACGGCAAGACCTGGGCAAACCTGTTTCTGGTCACCTTCGGCGATGACGGCAGATGCTCAACGTTCACCGAGTGGTACATGAAGAAACCGACGTCTGACGTCTGACGTCTGACTTCTGGTCAGCGGATCACCATCAGGATGTGGCCGGCGGACACGGTGTCACCCACCTGCACCTTGAGGTCGATGATTTCTCCGCCGTTGGGTGCCCTGATCTCGTTCTCCATCTTCATCGCCTCGAGCACACAGACGGCCTCGCCCTCCTCGACGTGCTCGCCGGCCTTGTGATGGATCTTCACGATGGTGCCCTGCATGGGAGCGGTGATGGCTCCCTCGCCACCGCTCGAAGCAGACTGCTTGGAGAGTTTCGGCGCTTTGCGCCGTGGCGCCGCTCGGGCACCGGACCCGGGTGCTGTCAACACCTTCGCCCAGTACTTGACGGTGAATCGTCGGCCACCAACTTCGACCGTGATGGATCGCTCGGACAGCTCTTCGTCTTCGGGCAGCGACGGGGCGGTCGTTCGCGCGACTGTTGAGAAGTCCATCGAATCCTCGACCAGACGCGTGCTGACGTCGCCTCGGAGGAATGCACTGTTGTTGAGGATCATGAGGTGAGCGCCGATGGTCGTGTCAACACCCCCGATGTCGAACTCGGTCAATGCCCGACGGGCCCTTCGGACGGCCTCGTCTCTGTCACGGCCGCTGACGATGAGTTTTGCGATCATGTTGTCGTAGTACTGCGAGATCGTTGAGCCCTGGATGACTCCTGAATCGACTCTGATCCCCGGTCCTGCCGGCTCCCGATACCTGACGAGGGTTCCCGGGTTCGGCATGAAATCTCGCGATGGATCCTCGGCATTGATCCGGAACTCGATGGTGTGTCCAACCGGGGTCGGGGTGCCGGTACCAGAGAGTTGTTCTCCCATGGCGACTCTGATCTGTTCGACGACCAGGTCGACTCCGAACACCTCTTCGGTGACCGTGTGCTCCACCTGGATGCGGGTGTTCATCTCGAGGAAGTAGAAGTCGCCCTCGGCGAAGAGGAACTCAACCGTGCCAGCCGACTCGTAGCCAGCGGCTCGACCGAGCGCAAGAGCGAGCTTTCCCAGTTTCTCGCGCTGTTTGGCAGTGATACCCGGGGCCGGTGCCTCCTCGACGAGTTTCTGATGCCTTCGTTGGAGCGAGCAATCACGCTCCCCGTAGAACACACCGTTTCCATGGGAATCGAAGAGCACCTGGGCTTCGATATGACGGGCATGCTCAAGATATCGCTCGACATACACGGCCGGATTACCGAACCAGGCTTTCGCTTCACGTCCGGCTGACTCAAATGCTGCATCGATTTCATCAAGTGACCGGATCACCTTGAGACCCCGACCGCCACCACCCGCTGAAGCCTTGATCGCTATCGGCAGACCATGCTTCTTTGCGAATTCAGTGACCTGGTCCGCACTGGTGAGCGGCTCCAACGTGCCGGGCACACCGGGGACTTTCGCTGCCTCGGCCGCGATCCGGGATTCGATCTTGTCACCCATCATGGAGATCGCACTCGGCGGCGGGCCGATCCAGATCAAACCGGCGTCAATGACAGCCTGTGCGAATTCGGCGTTCTCGGCGAGGAATCCATAGCCAGGGTGGATGGCTGACGCGTGGGATTCCGCCGCAACCTCGAGAATCCGTGGAATGTTGAGGTACGACTCGGCAGCTGGCGCTGCTCCGACGTTCCACGCCTCATCAGCCATCGTCGTGTGGACTGCGTCGCGGTCAAGTTCCGAGTAGATCGCGATGGTTCGCAGACCCAGATCCCTTGCAGCTCTGATGACACGGACGGCGATCTCGCCCCGATTTGCGATGAGAATGGATTCCACGGAGTGCATCCTAAGGAACTCGCCGCGCTCGCGGCCTACCGCAAGCCATTCGAACGCCGCAATCCGCAGTCCCTATTCCGGAGTCCGTAATCCGTAATCCGCAATCCGAGAGCGAGCGAAGCGAGCTCACAATGGGATGTTCCCGTGCTTCTTGGGTGGCAGCGCCTCGCGCTTGTTGCGGAGCATCTCCATCGTGCGGATCAGACGAGGTCTGGTCTCTCGGGGTTCGATGACATCATCGACCAGCCCTCGCTCGGCCGCGACATAGGGGTTGTTGAATTGCTCTTCGTAGTCGGCAACCAGCTGATCTCTCGTACTGTCAGGATCCTCGGCTTCGGCGAGATCGCGTCGATAGATCACATTCACGGCACCCTTGGCACCCATGACGGCGATCTCGGCCGTGGGCCACGCGAATACGAAGTCGGCGCGGACCGCACGTGAATTCATCACCAGATAGGCGCCGCCGTATGCCTTGCGCAGAATGACCGTGACTCGTGGAACCGTCGCCTCGGAGAACGCATACAGCAGTTTGGCGCCATGACGGATGATCCCTTGATGCTCCTGATCCACCCCGGGGAGGAAACCGGGCACGTCGACGAGCGTGATCAATGGGATGTTGAAGGCGTCACAGAAGCGAACGAACCGCGCCCCTTTGACGGAAGCATCGATGTCGAGGGTGCCAGCCAGGACTGCCGGCTGGTTGGCGACGATTCCCATCGTGTACCCGTCGAGACGGGCGAACCCCACGACAATGTTGCCTGCCCAGTGTTCATGGACCTCATAGAACTCGCCATCGTCTGCGATGCTTTCGATGACGTCGACGACGTTGTAGGGCTGATTGGCGGAATCGGGGATGATGGTCGTGAGCATTTCGTCAGCACGGTCGGCCGAATCGGTCGGTGTGAAGAACGGTGCGACCTCCATGTTGTTCGAAGGGAGCATCGAGAGGAGGAACCGGATCTCTTCCATCGCTTCTCGGTCGTCTGCGACAACGAAATGCGTGACGCCGGATTTGGATGCATGTGCATGGGCCCCACCAAGTTCGTCCATCGACACTTCTTCACCTGTCACCGTCTTGATCACGTCCGGTCCGGTGATGAAGAGATGCGAGGTTCCTTCTACCTGAAAGATGAAGTCGGTGAGCGCCGGCGAGTACACGGCACCCCCGGCGCAGGGCCCCATGATGACGGAGATCTGTGGGATCACACCTGACGCGCGTACGTTGCGTTCGAATATGCGCCCGTACCCGTCGAGTCCTACGACACCTTCCTGGATACGGGCACCACCTGAGTCCTTCAGGCCGATAACGGGGGTGCCGGTGTCCATCGCAAGATCGAGGACTTTGCAGATCTTGTCCGCCACGACCTCACCGAGTGATCCGCCGAAGCGAGTGAAGTCCTCTGCGAACACCATCACGGTTCGTCCGTCGATGGTTCCCCACCCGGTCACCACGGCGTCACCAAGCGGACGTTTCTCTTCAACGCCGAAACCCTGCGTCTTGTGTCGCACGAACGGGTCTATCTCCTGGAAGGAGCCCTTGTCCACCAGAAGTTCAATTCGCTCGCGCGCGGTCAGCTTCCCC
>QQUL01000013.1 GCA_008501565.1 Armatimonadota bacterium | reverse complement strand
GTCGTCTCTCCCTCCCCCGGTACCCCCCCGTTCCCTGAACCGGAGGCCATGAACCGATGAACCACGCCGAGGCCCTCGAGGCGTCGATCGCTGCTGCTGATCATCTCACGGAGATGGATGCCGCCGCGCTCGAGGTTGCTCGGAACCTTGCTGGGAAACTCGACCGCCAGATCGCTGGTGCGACTGTCACCGGGTCGTTGTCGCTGTTCGCTCAGCCATGCCCAGCGTGTGACGCGGTGGATCCCGATCCGTGCAGCTCCAAGGTTGACGGGTCCCCGATGAAAACCCGTCACCCCGGGCGCCCGGACCTCGTCGTCGATGCACCTGCGGTGGTTGGTGAGCTGCCGAGCAGTTTCACCTATGACGCGCAGCAGTTCATTGTCACGCTCGGGACGCTCGGGCTCACGACCAGGAGCCGGAAGGAGCTCGGTCTCGAGCTCGCGGCACCAGGAGGGGAGGATGCCGGTGACGCCCTCGATGCCGCTGTCCGCGAGCTCCGCCCCGCCTGAGCAGATTGTCGGGTCCCAGGTCCCGAGGATCTGGACCCCGAGAGATCTAAAGTTGGCGTCTTTGGGTCCGTTGATGGCTAGAACGGCTGAGATCGGTGGGATCTTCTTCGATCCGTGGCAGCACCTCGTCGCTGACTGCGGACTCGAGGTCGGTGACGACGGCCGGTGGGTCCATCGTGGGGTGTGTCTCCTCGTCGCCCGCCAGAACGGCAAGACGGTGCTGCTGGAAGCCCGGATCCTCGCGGGCCTGTTTGCGTTCGACGACGAGAAACTGATCCTCCACACAGCCCAGGACCGGGCGGTGCCTCGTGAACTGTTCCAGTCCCTCGTCGAACGGATCCACGCGACACCCGAGTTCCGCCGGCGGATCCCAAAGCGCGGGATCCGCGAAGCGAACGGGCAAGAGCAGATCACCACCGTCGACGGCTCGTCGTATCGGATCCTCGCGCCCCGCCCCGCGGCGTTCCGTACCTGGTCGGCGGATCTCCTGATCTTTGACGAGGCACGCGAACAGCACGACACAGCGATGTGGGGAGCGGCGCTACCGACCCAGCGGGCCCGCCCGAACCCGCAATGGTGGGCCGTGTCGAACGCTGGAGGCCCGGACTCGGTCGTCCTCAACGGCCTCGTCGAACGCGGCCGCCGTGCTGCTGACAATCCAGGGACCGACCGCAGGTTCTGCTACCTCGAGTGGTCCGCCGCTGGCGGTATGGATCGCGACGTCGAGGACCCGCACGCCTGGGCAGAAGCGAACCCATCGCTCGGGATCCGACTCACGGTCGAGACGATCCTCGAGGAGCTCGCAGCCCTCGACCCTGACGCGTTCCGCACCGAAGTCCTCTGTCAATCCGTCCCCACCTCGACCGCTGCGGCGATCCCACCCGCGGCGTGGATGTCGTGCGGTGGCCACGACGGTGAGATCAGCCAGGGACTCCCCCGCCCGGTCCTGGGGATCGATGTGAACGGATCCCGAACCCACGCCGCTGCGGTGATGGCCGTCGTCCGTGACGGGCGTCTCATCGTCGACATCGTCGCTGAGTGGCGCGACCCAGACGGTGTCGATCAGAACCTGATCGCTGCGGATCTCCGCAAATGGATGAAGGCGTACAAGGTCAAGGACCTCGGATACGACGAACGTGCCGCCGGCCACATCGCTGCACTCCTGGACCGGCAAGGCACCCGGATCCACAAGATGTCAACCACCCAGTTCGTCATCGCAGCAGCGAACCTGTTCGACGCCGTCACAACCGGATACCTCTCGCACCGTCACAACCCGGACCTCGACGACCAGATCGCTGTCGCAGCCCGCAAAGACACCGGCGACGACGCCTGGTACATCTCAAGATCAGCGTCACCCGACTCGGTCTCGGCCGTGATCGCCCTCGCGTTCGCCGTGCACCTCGCATACCGCCCAGCAGCCCCACCCCGAGTCCATTAGGCATGTTGACCGATTGACTTGTCAACGCATCACAGGCGTGCCATAATTACACGTATGGGATTTGCCTCTGCCATGAAGCGCCTGTTCGGCTCACCAAGCCCTGTTGAGCTCGCTGACGAGTCGTCTGTGTCGATCCAGTCGAACCTTCCGAGCCACACACAGTGGCTCGAATGGTCCGGTCTGTATCCGATCAGTCTGGGTGGAGCGATGGGGATCCCTGGCGTCCTCCAAGCCAACGGCATCATCACCGACCTGGGCTCCCAGATCCCGCTCACCCAGGAAAAGCAAATCATCGACGACGACGGGCAGGTCCGCTGGGAACGGATCCCGAAGCCTCGAGCGATTATCCGCCGCCCGAACCCGCTCGAACCGGTCGAGGAGACGATGCGTGAGCTCCTCGCCGGGATGGCCGGTGCCGGTGAGAAGTACCTCGTCACCACAATGCGTGACTCGTCTGGGAAACCGATCGCTGTCAAACCGGTCCCAAACAACGATGTCACGATCCGTAACGGCGAATATTTCTACCAGGGGCTCAGGCAGCGCCTGTGGTCCGATATTTGGCACCTGACTTACTTCCGTGTCGATGGGCAAAAGCGTGGGATCGGCCCGATCCAGGCATATGCGCTTCATCTCCAAGGCTCGAACGTTGTCGAGTCCTGGACTCGGGACTACTTCTCCAAAGGCGGCCAGTTCACGACCCGGATGCACGCCAAAGACGAACTCGACCCCAACGACGCCGCCCAACTCAAACAGGACTGGATCGACACCCGCGGTGGGACCCTCGAACCGGCAGTCACGTCCGGAGATCTCGAGGTCACGGTCGAGGCGCTCGACGCTGACAAGGCCCAGGCACTCGACACCCGCAAGTGGAACCTCCAGATGGTCGCCTCAATGTACCGGTTGAACCCGTACCTGCTCGCAGCGTCGATGTCGGGGTCGTCGATCACGTATCAGACGCTCCCGGATCTCGCAGCCGAAGCGATCCGGCTCACGATCTACCCCGGCTACCTCCGCAAGATCGAAACCGTGTTCTCCGAAATGCTGCCCTATGGGCACCGTGCCCGGTTCGACCTCAGAGAGTTCCTCCGAGCCGATGAGAAAACCCGGATGGAGACCGCCAAGACAGCTATCGACGCCGGAGTGCTCACACCCGACGAAGTACGAGCCGACGAAGGCCGCCGACCACTAGGAGCAAACAGTGCCACCCGACAAGCTCAACCTCAACCAACTTCCTGACCGTCTATCGCTCTCGGCCTTCGTCGAGCTCGCAGACGACCAGGACGGGAACGCCGACCGGCGTTTCATCGCCCGGCTCCTCACCTACGGCGAGACGACCGGTGACTGGCGGAACCTGTCGTTCGCTGCCGGGTCGATCGACCCTGACGGGCCGGTACCGCTCGCCTATGCCCACCTCACCGGCGGCGGGTTCTTCGGTGGCGAACCGGTGATCGTCGGCAAATCGGTCCGGTTCTGGGACGACGACGGTGCAGCGTTCGGCGAGTTCGAGGTGTCCACCACCGACAAGGCCGACGAGATCTGGACCCTGATCTCTGACGGTTCGCTCACAGCCGTATCAGTCGGTGTGCGACTCATCGAGTACACGCTCAACGAGGAGGACGACTCAGTCGAGGTCCTCAAAGCCGAGCTCCTCGAAGTGTCCGTCGTTCCCATCCCAGCAATGCGATCCGCCCGGATCGTGAAGAACCAAGATCGCGAGCTCGTAACCCTCGCACCCGACCCAGGAGATGCAGCAATGCCCCCAACAGCAGAAACAACCACGTCAACCGATCCCAGCATCGAGGAACGACTCGCGACGATCGAGGACGTTGTCCGAGCACAAGCCACCTCGCCTGGCGACGGGCTCACCACCACCGGGAAAGCCCGCGGTG
The DNA here is from genome assembly GCA_008501565.1 of Armatimonadota bacterium. GTDB lineage: Bacteria > Actinomycetota > Acidimicrobiia > Spongiisociales > UBA5794 > UBA5794. Next base: position 513 of record QQUL01000013.1, on the reverse strand, counting down.
GCCAGTTCCGGAACCTCGGTGAACTGTTCACCACCGTCGCGACGCTCGACAAGGGCGGCCGAGGCTCTCAGGTCGGTGACCCGGCCGCAGCCAAAGACAAGCTCGGGAAGCTCCTCGAGGACGGACACGTCTACTTCACCCCGAACGGGATGAGGATGATCGACGTGTTCGCGTTCGAGGACGGCACGATCGCTGATGCAGCGACGGACCCAGACGCCAAGGACGGGCTCCTCAAGCTCCTCCGTAACGGCCGAGTGATCGCGAACTTCTTCGCACCGGGTGACCTCGACACGGTGCCAGGCGCCACGGTCCCGACCCGGAAACAGTCCGAGCAGGCGCTCGTGGACTACCAGTCCGAGAACGGTGCCGTCGCATCGAACAAGGTCGAGGTCACAGCCAACAGCTTCCCGAAGGCGACACTCGCCGGTGGCCAGGGCATGAGCCTCCAGGCACGCGACTGGTCCCAACCGTCGTTCATGGATGAGATCCTCGAGGACCTCATCGAAGCGTACG
>QQUL01000283.1 GCA_008501565.1 Armatimonadota bacterium | reverse complement strand
AACAACCATGGCCCACATCACTGCTGTCTTCCCGGCCTTCCAGCCCGACTCGGCAAGGGCCGCCGACGGCGCAAGAGCCTGTGGGATGTTCGACACCCACACCGCACCGAGAAACGCAACACTCAATACCTGTCCGGAGGCGATCTGAATTCCAAAGATGATCGACTCAGGTACGCCGTCAACGACGGAGCCGACCACGATGCCCAACGGGCCGGATTGTCCATCCCCTCCGAATCTGGTCTCAACGACATGGTCGGCGACAATGAATACTCCTGCGCCGATGAGCAGCCACAACGAGGTCTCCCAGTGTGCAATGACCTGGGACTCGGGAATCAGGTCGAACGCCACGGCGCTCACCAGTGCACCGGCGCCGAACCCAGCGAGGGCTCCGACCACCTTCGAGGGCACCTTTACGACATAGGCGATCAAGCCAGCGAGGATCAGCGACGACTGTGCCGCGCCGCCCAACAAGAACGCCTGCAATGCCTCCACCGGATCCACCTCCCTCGCGGACCACATTGAACCACACTGGAGCTACCCGGTGTCGTCTCCGTGGCGTTTTCCCGCGCACGCGACGCACAGCAGGCTCGATGGTCGTGCCTCAAGCCGTTCGAGCGGGATCTCGGTGCCACACGATGCACACACTCCATAGGTGCCTGCGTCGATCTGTTCGAGCGCAGAGTCGATCTCCGCAATCGAGGCAGCCAGCGAGCGGGCCGTCAATGTCGAAGCAATGCGTTCAACTGCCTCGGTGGTCCCATCCCCAACGCGCTTCCCAAAACTGATCCCGGACCCCGACTCGGGGGGCGCCGTCATCGCTTCGAGCTGCAAACCAAGCGAATCCCGGCGGCGTTCCAGGGCAACTCGTAGCTCTGCGTGGGTTTCAGGTGATGACACAGGCAGATCGTAGGATGCCGGTCCGAACTTCGGGTTCCGTCTTCCCGTCTTCTGCTTGACAATTGGTTCCTTAGCTGGATACTATACAACAAACCGGTCAGTCGGTATGTAGAGACAACCCAGTGCGGAATGGGCGTTATGACGGAATCCACAGCGACTCTGAGCAGATCCGAAACAACAGCTTCCAAGATCATTGACGCGGCGAAGACCCTGTTTGTCGCCCGCAACTACGCCGACGTCACCACCGACATGATCGCAAGTGCTGCCGGCGTCACCAAGGGCGGGCTCTACCACCACTTCCCGAGCAAGGAGAGCATCTACAGCTCGATGATGCTCGATGACTTCGAGAGCAAACAACGACTTTTCAGCCAATCGGTGGACATGAAAGGGACGGCCCGTGAACGCCTCGCAAGGCTGACCGGAGACTTCCTGGCTCTTCCCGCAGAGGAGCGCCAGATGGCGGGTCTTGTGCGGCGTGACATCAACATCTTCACCGATGGCGATCGTGACCGCTTGGTGAGGGCGTACCAACTCGCCCTGCCGAATCAGATCGAAGCGATCATCAAAGACGGTATTGCTGATGGCGAACTCGCACCGGCGGATCCCCGCCTTCTGTCATGGTGGTTCGTCTCGCTCGTCGAGGTCGCGGTGAGTCGCTATGCCGACGAAACACTCGGAAACCCCGAGACACGTCTCGACCGTGTTCTTGCGCTCTTCTTTGAAGGCGCCGAAGCCAAACCAGATCCAGCAATGTCCGACGGAGGGACCACATGACACTGACCACCACACCGGCTACCACACGCGTGTTCACCGAGTGGCACGACAAGTCACTCGACGATGCGCTCGTCGAATGCAGGGACATGGTCGAATCAGCCGAGTTCGAACTCGTGCAACGTTGGCGCGACCAAGGCGGCAAGGTGGCAGGGCATTTCCAGGTGTACTTCCCCGAGGAGATCGTCCACGCTGCCGGGATGCTCCCCTTCAAGGTACGCGGAGCGCCTGTGGAGCCGACGGATTCAGACTCGCACTTTGGCTCCTACTTGTGCTCCATCCTCAAGACCTCCCTTGAGTTGGCTCTCACGAACACCGTGGAGATGGAGATGTTCGTTTCGCACCCGATCTGCGATGCCGCTCGAAACCTGGCAGCCATCTGGGGACGCAACACCGACTACCCGGCACAGATTCTCTACCTCCCCCAAAACCCGAACTCGGCGGGCAGCGTCGACTACCTCGTCCACGAGTACGACCGTGTCAGGCGCCTCGCTGAACAGGTCTCGGGCGCAACGATCACCGACGATGACCTGCGGGCCTCGATCGTGGTATTCAACGAGAACCGCAGACTCCTGCGAGAGCTGTACGACATCAAGCGTGAGACCCCATGGCTCATCGCTGCCGAGGATGCCTATGCCCTCGTTGCGCTCGCTGGCATGATCCCGCGTGAGGAGCACAACGAACTGCTGACGGCGCTGCTGCCCCAGATCAAGGAACGCGGTCTCAAGAAGGAAGACCGTATCCGGGTCGTGTTCGAGGGTGGCTTCTGTGAGCAGCCTCCCTTCGATCTCATTCGGATGCTCGGAAGAACCTGCTACGTCGTCGACGACGATCTCTTGATCGGACTCCGGTACATCACCGAGGACGTGCCGACCGAAGGCACGCCCCTGAGGCAACTCGCAGAGTCCTACATCGATCGGTCCTCCTACAGCCCGGTCCAGCACGATCTGCGCAAGCCGAAGGAGGACATGCTCAAGGCAAGAATCGCCGGGGCAAAAGCGGATGCCGCAATCCTCGCCGCAGCCAAGATGTGCGAACCGGGTCTTGAGGAGCAGGTCACCTACACCCACACGCTCGACGATGACGAGATCGCCTACTTCGTGAGCGAGTTCGAAGAGAACATGAGCTCGTTCGATCAGCTCGAGCTGCAGCTCGAGACCTTCGCAGAGAACCTGTTGTTCGCATGACCCACATTTCGCTGAGAGGCACCACCACAAGGAGAAACAAATGACCACCCTTACAGACACACCGGAGATCGTTGGGCGAGGCAATCGCGAGGGTGCCGACCTGTTCAGGGAGTGGTTCAACGACCTCGATGCAACCGCCAAGAGCGGCGGGACTGCTGCGTACGTCTTCGTCATGGGATCCATCAACGAGATCCTCAAGTCCTTTGACCTTCCCGTGACGTTCCCCGAGATCAACTCGCTCCAGACGGCGGTGCGGAGAGTCGCACACGAGTATCTCGAGGATGCTGAGGACTACGGCTACTCCCCCGATATCTGCGGCTACGTGAAGGCCGACGTCGGGACGCAACTGCGCGGAGGAGAGCATCCGATGGCGCAGATCCCCAAGCCGGGTCTGACCGTTCTCACGAATGCGTGCAACACGTACATCAAATGGGCTGAGATCTGGGAACGGATGTATGGCACCCCGATGTTCACCATCGACATCCCGGGAACCCGCCAGGAAGGGCTCATCACCCTGCCGGGCGAACACGATTTCGAGGGCGACCGCACCTATGTCGAGACTCAGCTCAAGGAGCTCATCACCTTGTGTGAAGAGGTCACGGGTACGAAGTTCGACATCGACAAGTTCCGTGAGGTACTCGGGTATGCCAACACGATGAGTGCTTCGTGGGAACGAATCCTTGAGCTCAATGCGGCGAGCCCTTCGCTGTTCAATGCACTCACGGACGGCACCATCTACCTCGGCGTGGCAAACGGCCTCCGTGGAACCAGGGAGGGTGCCGAGTACTTCGAGCGCCTTGTCGAGGAGATGGAGTACAAGGCAGCAAAGGGTATCGGCCAGGCGATTGAGGAGAAGTATCGACTCATCTTCGTCGGAGTCCCCTGCTATCCGATCTTCCGGCGCTTCAACGAACTGTTCACGGACTGGGGAGGGACCTTCGTCAACTCCACATACCTGTGGTTCGCCTCAGGAGGAACAAACCGGGGATTCCAGTACGACCTCGACAACCCACTGACGAGTCTCGCCGAAGGCGTGCTCATCAGTGTCAGGGACGCAATGGACTCAATGTTCCACCAGAACCGGGCGATCGCCGACATGGCCGAGAACTTCGACGTGGACGGTGTCATCTACCACCCGATCAAGAGCTGCCGCACGGTATCGACCGGGCTCGCAGACGGACGGAAACACATGACGGAGCAACTCGGGATTCCAAGCCTGTTCATCGAATCGGACATGATGGACCGCAGGGTTGTATCAGAAGCACAGATGAAGAACCGCATCGATGCCTTCTTCGAAGGTCTCGCTGCTCGAGAGCGCCAATCGCTCGCCAGCCAGAAAGGATGAGTTGACCACATGGCATACGCAGCAGGAGTCGACGTCGGCTCAACACAAACCAAAGCAGTGATCATCAACGAAGACGGCGAGATCGTCGGGAGGGCACTCCTTGACACTGGCGCAAACGTCATCCAGGCAGCCGAGAACGCCTACGTCGTTGCCCGCGGGGAAGCAGGGATCGACGA
>QQUL01000026.1 GCA_008501565.1 Armatimonadota bacterium | reverse complement strand
GACGGTTTCTGTTGCCGTTAGATGGGGCCCCACAGACAATGAGCATTCTGGAATGGATCCAAGGCTTGGGTTGGCGAGCTGCCATCGTGATTCTGGTTCCCCTTGTGGCCGGCGTCATAGCGTATGCGGTTGTGGCAGATGAACCGACTGAACACAGAGCCGTTGCGACGGTAAACACTCCGGCATCGCCTGCTGTCAACCTCACTCCACAGGTGGCCAACCAGGCGGTTGCAAACCTCCGGGCGCTTGTTTCTTCCGGTGCGTTCGCAGCAGTGGTAGCGGACGACACAGGCCTGCCTCCGAAACAGGTCCAGTCCAGCCTCGTATCTTCCAGGATCGGTGCCGGGATGCTGGTGGAGATAAGTTCAACGATGCTCGACGCTCAAGAGGCGATCGAGGTCGCTGCTGCCGCGGGTCATCGTTCGGTGCAGCTCGTGCTCAGCACCGAACTCGGTGCCGCCCAGGCGGCGGAGGACCTGGCTCTGGAAACGTTCAACCAATCCAACGATGCTGTGAAGGAAGCTACGGAGTTGTACGGCGCGGATCCCACGGTTCAGCTCGACCTCGCCAGGTCTGCCCTTGGCCAGGCTCAGGCTGCGAGAGCGAGAGCTGTTGCGTCTGGCGCGACGAGTACCGAACTCCGGAAGCTGGAGGGTGAAATCGAAGTGCTTGAGGCGCAGATCGCTGAGCTCGTGCCGATCGCCGCCGACTTCGAGGTTCTCACCCGTTCACGAGATGCTGCTGAGTTGCAGGTAGCGAAAACTCGCTCGGACACGCAAGCCATCGAGGCGGTCATCGCCGCAGCAGACGCATCTGTCGTCGAACCGATCGAAGCATCGGCGATATCGAACAGAGTTCCCGTGGCGAGAAAGGTCGCAACCGTCGTTGCGCTTGCAGGAGTTCTTGCGTTGGCAGTCGTTCTGGTTCTCGAACTGGTGTGGCCACGCACCGACACCAAGCCCAATGAGCAGGCAACACTTGAACATTCGGGGACAACCGGAGACGTTGTTCCTTCACCAATTCAAGGTGACTCGTAGCCATACCTTCGCAGATGGCTGCCAATCAGAACCTCAAGCGTGTCGAGATCGTGAGCGGACAGCTCTGATGAGAATGAAGTCGCACGAGCTGTCGAGAAGGTCTGATTGGCGAGTGCTCTGGTGAACTTCAGAGATCGACCAAGTTCCGCAAACTCGATCATCTTGTCGAAGCTTGCTTGTGGGTCGGACAGTATGTCTTCGTAGCGGAGCTCAAGCCAGGCTTCCCGGGGGAGAGCTTCCCTGGTGGCTTCGTACGCATCCATGAGAATCCGCCATTCGATCCCGGCGAGAGCTGGCCACGAGCTTCCGGACTCCTCCCATTGCGAGCGAAGGTCTCCCGGCAGCGGACCCCAGCGCCATTGATCAGGGCCGGCGAACCCGCTCCACCAAGGCATCTGGATGAGCGAAGAGGCCACTGCCCTTCCATCGCGCACGATATGAATGAAACGGACATCATCGAGAGCATGGTGGATCAACCGGGCACGGGGCCAACCGGTGAACTTGTGGAGGAACACCTGCTTGCCCTGGGCTCGTCGCCGTTCTTCAAAGAAGGTGCGGATGCGATCGCCCATCCATGGCGTGTCATCAAGATCGGTGAGATCCCGATACGGCTCGACAAGCATCGGAGATACCTGTCTCGCGAGAATCCGATATCCCTCAGATGGCGCGAACCGAACTCTGCCCTTGCGGGTCAAGCGCTGGGGGATTCCCGAGTAGAGGGCGTTGTTGAACCTGCCTTTGAGATTGAATCGCCCCATTCGGTCGTCGATGTTGGACAGGAAGCCAACATCGGGGTGGCGTGCAAGCGTTTCGTGGACAAGTGACGAGCCGCACCGCCCGGTGCCAACGATGAAAAGGTATTTGGTCATGACTGCGTGCCAAGGTAGCCCAGCCGTCTCAGCGTGTCGCCTTGGATCTCTGTGATGACGCGGATTGCATCTTCTGACAATGCTGCCTTCCAGTGTTCATTGTGGTCGGGCAGGTTGATGCGTCCCATCTCCTCGATCCATGACTCGCGTATCTCAAGGTTTATCGACTCAGCGAGTCGCGTGAGCTGTTTGGCCGGATCCTGTACGAGTGACTCGTACGTCAGGGAGGTTTGTTGATCCGGTGGGATGGTGAGGAGCCCCTGCTCGATCGCCTCAACGTCATGCACCCAGTTTTTAGCACACAATTCCCATGGATCGTTGCCCTGTGCCGCCCACTGAGTTGGCGTGACCCCAGCCCACACGACTTTGGTGGTGGGCCACCAGTCGACTCGCGACAGAGAAAGTGCCACCGGACGACCATCCCTTACGATCGACACGAAATGCGCATCCGGCATGGCTTCGTGAATGAGGGGAATCCGCTGGTTGTTCGCCACCCGCTTGTTCACGAAGTGGGTACCTCCCGCCAGTCGTGAGATCTTCTGGATGCGGTAGCGCAGGTCCTCGATGGAGTCAGGTCGTGTCGTCGAACCGTCCTCGAGGATCCCTGCAGCGGAGAACACTGGCTCTCCCTCGGCCGGTGCTGGGATGATCCGCTTCCATAGCGGCCTTTCCTGACCGTACACATAGGCGTTGCCGTCAGCCTGGAACCAGTTGCTGCGAAGCCGTCGCGACGAACGGGTCGCGCGTTGCAACGCGCTCACCGCTGCGACATTCGGGAACCTCGCGTTCCAATTGGATATGAAAGACACCTGTGGATTCAGCGCCAGGAGCCGATAGAGCAGGCTTGTCCCAGAACGCGCTGGACCGACGATGAAAACGTTCGTTTTGGGTACGGTCACGGTGGTGTTATCGGCACATACGAGTCTTCTGAAGACTTGATTCTTGTGCGGAGGACTAGTCCCTTTGTGCGCCGAAACATCCTCTCCCGCAGACTCTTCGAAGGGTGTAGTTTAGGGGTGAAGGGGTTGTGGTCGGCGAAACACTCGCCGGTTCACCGTTCCACTCGATGGGCTTTCGAGGAGGGTGTGGAAGGATGGCGAGTCGCGGGCAAGAGGTAGGCATCGATCTCGATGTTTCTCAAACGCGTCCAAGTCATGGACCTGACGCGCCAGAGCTACCAAGACTCGGGCCCGAGCGAAGTGATGACCAGAACGTCGTCATTGATCTTCGCGGCCGTGAGCCCATCGTCATTCTTGAGCCGGTCGAAGCGGTTTCGACAGACACACAAAGCGGACTTTTCAACCCTCCTGTGTGGAAGCTCGCCATAAAGCGAGCCATGGACATCTTCCTTGGTGGCGTCACTCTCATCCTGCTGTTGCCGCTCATCAGCATTGCTGCCCTCGCCGTGGCAACGACATCTCGGGGTGGTGTCTTCTTTCGTCAGACGCGCATTGGGAAGAACGGTGAGCCGTTCTCGTTCGTGAAGTTTCGCACGATGGTCGACGATGCTGACCATCACAAGGGTGATCTTGATGAGCAGAACGAGGCGAACGGTCCGATATTCAAGATCAGACAGGATCCGCGTATCACAGGTGTAGGTCGCGTGATGCGGAAATTGAGCATCGATGAGATCCCCCAGTTGTTGCACGTCATTTCGGGAAAGATGAGTCTCGTCGGCGTGCGACCACCGCTTCCGGACGAAGTCGATCAGTATGGAGAGCGTGAGTGGCTACGGCTGGCTGCGAGGCCCGGGCTCACCTGCATCTGGCAGACGAGTGGCCGGAGCGATCTCGACTTCGACACCTGGATTGATATGGATCTTGAGTACCTCGAGAACTGGTCCCTTACGCTGGACGTCAAGTTGCTTCTCAAGACCATTCCTGCCGTTCTGTCGGGCCGGGGCGCCTACTAGGCAACCACAAAGCCCTGGAGGCTCGCCTTCCGCGGACTGGTGATCATTTCAACCGGCAACACCCCAAGAAGGCGGAACGGACCGGCTTTCTGTCCGATCGGGGTCAACAGGTTTTTGGCGAAGATGTGACAAGCCTCGGGAACCGATGCCGCAACCGAGCAGAGTCCCAACGCTGTGACGGTTCCACATGTCGCGGACGGACCACTAGGACGCGCCGAAGGCACGCCATGGAGCCCTCGTCTGATTTCCCGACGTGTCGGTGACTCTGGTAGCGAATCCGTAGTTGCCTGGTGGCAGGGTCACGTCATGGGTCCAGTTGACCGCGGTGCCCCCGGGTGCATCAAGGACCGCGTTCTGCCAGTTGAATGATCCCCATGTGCCGTTCGGCTGGAGCCATTGTCTCGTGGTTGTGTCGTCGTGTAGGGCAATAACGTTGTTGTCGGTAACGGTGTTACCAGCCGAGACCGATAGTTCGATGGCGCCCGACGGGGTCGAAGCCACCGCCACGGGCGCCATGACCGCCACTGATGGGTCGACCACGTCCGGTCCCACCCAACCTGCC
>QQUL01000222.1 GCA_008501565.1 Armatimonadota bacterium | reverse complement strand
CCCCCAGTCGGGTGGGGCGGCTGAGAACATCACGTTCTGTGCGATACCCACGTCAATGAACGGCAACAAGAACATCACGTACAAACCACCAAGCTGGCCAAAGAGGGCCCCCACTACAACCCCAACCATTCCATAGGTCGCCGCGACCATGACATTCCCCAGCGCAAACCAACCCCAGTTTTGCGGTGTGAAGTCGACAGCGGTGACCGCAAGGGACACGGCAGTGGTGAACAGCACAGCCATTCCGATGATCCCCAACCGGGAGGCAAGAATCTCACGAGCACGAAAACCGGCGATGCTGAGGCGAGCATCGGCATCAAGGGATCCCTGGACAACGAAAAGTCCGGCGAGGCCGGCCAGGAATCCAACGGTGATCGGCACCATGATCGCCCCATGGACATCGATCATCGAAATCACCCGAATCGCTGACACGCCGTTCTCGATGAGCTCCACCGGTGCCGGGGCGTCGGGTGTGATGTAGAAACTGAGGCTGATGAAGAGAACCGGCAGCACGATGAGCAGCACCCACATGACGACGTTGCGTCGATAGTCACGGAACCCGAACCGCAGTCCAGCCCGCAGCCGAGCCCAGCCAGGCGACGGTGCCCGAAGTACCCGGCGTGTGTGGGGATGTGATGTGGCGGTGTAGAACACGGCGGTCGCCACCGCCAGTGCGCCAAGAGCCCATGCGAGAGCCCAGCCGAGGTCGCCGATCGGCCCGGCATGTCCTGAGCTCACATCCATCATCACGAGTGTCGCAAAGTGGGACGGGAACGCCCGGGTGATCCAGATGTCGGTTCCAGCCATCCCCGGACCGAGGAAGACATCAAACATCCAGATGAAGATCACGATCAGCGACCCGTTGACCTCGCTCTTGGCCACGGCACCGACAGCGGCACCAATCGCGAGGTAGATCACGGCAAACAAAAACGTCCCAGCCACGGCTCGCACCGGGTCGTCGATCCCCGTTCGCACTGCCAAGGCCACAACAGCGGTACCGGCGGCAACGAAGGCGAGAATCAATCCGGAGATCAGCCTTGCGGACACCACTGGTCCGGCGCCGAAGCCAGCATCTACGAGCCGCCGATCGGCGTCCCTTGAACCGAGGACATGAAAGAATCCGGCCACCCCTGCCAGGAAAGCGGCCGCCCACCCGGCAGTCGGAGTAGCGAGCTGTCCGGCATCACCAACATCGCCGATGATCTCGACGAAGTCGGCAAGGGCACCTGCAGCCAGTGCGACGAAGATGACAGGGACGATGACCAGAAGGGCAGCGTTGATCGGACGACGCGCATACTCGGCCAGATAACGGCGTGTGAGCAGGGCGGTGGCTGTCACGAGGTTGTTTTCCCATCGCGAAGGTGCACGACCCGGTCGAAGCGCTCTTCATCGTTGACGAAATGGCTGATGATCAGCACCGATCGTCCGGCGTCGCGTCTCTCGGCGGTGAGATCCCAGAACCGAAGGTAGGTGTCCCAGTCGAAGCCGGCATAGGGCTCGTCGAGCAGGAGAATGTCGGGGTCATGCACCAGTGCCAATCCCAGATTGAGTTTGGCTCGCGTGCCGCCGGACAGCTCTTCGACCCTGGTATCGCGATACTTGACGAAACCCAAGGTTTCGTATATGTCATCCCGACTCCGCTCAGTCATGCCCGGGTCGAGTCCGTAGGCACGCCCGAACAGCTCGAAGTGTTCGTCGCAGGTGAGCCGCTCGTACAGGATCGGCTGCTGAGGGCAATATCCGACGGATCCCTGACGTGTCACCTCACCGCCGTCACGTTGCAGCGATCCGACAATGATCTTCATGAAAGTCGACTTCCCCGATCCGTTCTCGCCGACCAGCCCTACGATCTCGCCTGTGCGGAGCGTGAGATTGGCGTCGGTGAGAACACGGAGCGGAGCATGTCGCCAACCCCGCCGATAGGCCTTGGTCACGCCACTCGCCTCCAAGACCACGGTCCCCTTCCCGTCCGTTTTCGAAGAGCGCGCCGAGATGATCCGATCCGGAGCGGAACCTGTCACGTTTCATCCTCCTGCGTCAATGATCTCAACACGGTGGGTGCAGACCTGGCGACGATCTCCCTCCAAATACCTTCGCGTCTCACGTCGATGATCTTGAGACCGGCTGCGGCAACGTTGGCTTCGGTGCGACGGTTGGCCCGAAATCCGAACACCCGGCGGGTCACGACGGTGGCCAGGTCGGCAAACCAAGCCAGCAGCCGGTTGCGGGGACGGACATGCTCAAGCAGAAGGATCTGCCCGTCCGGCTTGGTGACCCGGCCCATCTCCCGCAGGCCAGCTACCGGGTCGGCGACGGAGCAAAACACACAGGTGGCCACGGCCGTGTCGAAATGGTCATCTGGATAGGGCAGCGTGGTGACGTCGGCTTGGTCCAGGACCACCGCGGCATCAAGACTGAGAGCTTTGGTTCGCGCCCGGGACAGCATCGCCTCGGACACATCGATCCCTGTCACCTCGACACCCTGGGGGTAGTAGGTCAGGTTCTTGCCCGTGCCGACACCGACCTCCAATACCCGCCCCGAGGCTTGGGACAGCAGGCGGCGACGCCGAGTACGGGTCCCCATCCATTCCATCGGCGCGTCGAAGATGTCATAGAGCCAGGCCATCCGGTCATAGCGGCGGGTCACCTCGGCCTGCTCCGATCGCGGTCGTGTGGCAGGGCTCCCTTCCACTGGGGTATCGCCAAGGAGCGGGGAGTCCTCAGTCGGGCACCAAGCAAACATCATCTCCCATCCGGACCGGCTCGCAGGTTTCTTCGTTTCCTTGCTCATGTGTCTATCTCCCGTCCTCTCAGCATCCCCATCTCACAAGCAACCTCGCATTCATCTGAATCAAATCGAGTGGATCGCTTTCTTCAATCGATACTCTCTTTGCTTCATCACTCCTCGATCCTGCCGGTTTGCGTAGGTGGCTGTCATCTGGTGCGCTGCAACGGATACCCCATTCTGCTCATAAGGGCCAGGATGCTTAGAACCGGGTCCGAAAGGACGCTGATCTCGAAAAGTTCTTGGTGCCGCGCCATGGCCGCGGCGAGCCACTCCAACATGTGCGCATGGGACATCGCCATTCCATTGACCACCGACCCACCGTGACCGAAGGCGACCAGCCTCGCCTGTGCCCGAGGCGCGACCGCACGACCAGTTGCGCCCGACTCGTCGATCACCTCATCGAGACTTGACTCGAACACGTCCCCGATACGTGTGAACACACCGTGCAGGACACGAGGATCCCGGAGCGCCGGGTTGAAAGAGGCCTCGCCGCGCTTTACTTCGCCGATGATCACGTCGCAGCGATCGGTGGCCACACCCAACACCGGATCCACCTCACCGCCCAAAAGACACTCCACAATCCCCGACGTGTTTCGGTAGTGAACCGGGCCAACCGGCGTACGGTGACGCACCGCGACGATGTCGACGTCTGTCACAGCTCGGTAGCCTCCGTCTTCCCAAAGGTGGAATTCCAAGTCGTTGAGAACGAAGTAGTTGTTCACACGCAGATATGCGGTGACCAATTCTGCAGCGGCATCGGGCCTCACCATATCCTCCAATGAGCGGGCTCTTCTTCAGTTCTCACCACTAACATATGCCTTCCAGTCGACTGGAATGTCAAGGGAGCAATGGTCCACATCATGAAAATCGGAGAACTCGCCCGAAAGACCGGGCTCACAACCAAGACGATCCGCTACTACGAAGACATCGGCCTCATCCCCGAACCAGACCGCGACCTCAACGACTACCGCAAATACTCGGAACGAGCTATCGACCGACTCCTGTTCATCCGTGACGCCCAAGCCTCAGGGCTTACCCTCACCGAAATTTCCTCCATCCTCGAGCTACGTGAGGAAGGCCAAGGGACCTGCCATCACGTCGTCGAGCTCCTCGAACGGCATCTTGCGGATCTTGACGAGCATCTCAGAGAGCTTCGGAAAACCCGGAAGAAGCTCGCGGCACTCACCGAACGCGCCCGCCACCTCGACCCCGCGCACTGCACCGATCCCATCCGATGTCAGACCATTGCGGTCGGACCCAGCTCAGGCCGCCACCATCAGCACCCGTTCACGAGCACTGGCGGAGCCAAGAAGTTTTCGAAACACTCTTCTGCGAACCATTCGCAATAGCGTTAACATCGTGAAATGACGCCCGTCGGAGGCTCCCCACTCGACATTGGTTTGATCGTGGCGGCGATTCTATTCGGTCTCCGCCACGGTGTGGACTGGGACCACATCGCTGCCATCACCGACATCACCGCCTCGCAGGACTCGCCTCGTCGGGGACTCTGGTACGGAACCCTCTATGCAGCAGGTCATGCCGGGGTCGTGTTCCTACTCGGGGTGAGCGCTATCGCACTTGGCACGCGGCTGCCCGAAT
>QQUL01000122.1 GCA_008501565.1 Armatimonadota bacterium | reverse complement strand
GGGCCGATTCCATCCTTACCAGGAGGCGCCGGCGGTTCGGAACCCCCGCTTCATGGGAGGGCGATGTAGGTGCGGGAAGTAGGTTCTGTGCGAGACTGCCGGCATGTGGCGCTGGCTTGTGGTCTTTGTGGTTCTCTTGGTGGGTGTGGGGGTGATGCTGTGGGCGTTCCAGCGGCAACTCATCTATTTCCCGAGCCAAGCCGTCGGGAACACTCCCGTCGGGGTCGAGGAGGTTCGGTATCCGACCGCTGACGGGTTGGAGCTGACGGGATGGCTTGTTCCCAGTACCGGACCTCCCCAAGGGACCGTCATCATGTTCCCGGGGAATGCCGGCAATCGATCAGCACGCGTCTCGCTTGGAAGGGCATTGGCAGACGCCGGCTATGGAACCCTTCTCGTCGACTATCGCGGCTACGGAGGCAACCCCGGGTCACCCTCGGAACAAGGTCTGCGCCTCGACGCCCGTGCAGCACTCGCATACGTGGAATCACGCGTCGACAGCGACACCATCATCTATTTCGGTGAGTCACTCGGTTCAGGGGTCGCCGTCGAGCTCGCCTCGGAGCATCCTCCTGCGGCGGTCGTGCTGCGTTCACCGTTCACATCGCTGGATGCGGTTGCCTCGGTCCATTACCCCTACCTCCCCGTGTCCTTGCTCCTGCGGGACCGGTTTGACAACACTGCGACGATCCGCAATGTCGAGGCGCCAATCTTGATCATCGCCGGTTCAGAGGACCGGATCGTTCCACCCGAATTGAGCCGGGAGTTGCATGACCTTGCACTGGACCCGAAGGACCTGGTGATCATCGACGGTGCCGACCACAACGACGCGCGCCTCGTTGCAGGTACGGAGATGATCGATGCCGTAACCCGATTCCTCGACCGGATCGCGGAGTGAGCTACACGGCCGGTTCAGGTTCCTCGGCTTCAGCTTCGGCTTCACGCAACTCGACGGCCGTGCGGCGGGCGTCCTCTACGGTGCCCTCTGTGATTTCGGCACGGTCGGTGAGGAGCGTTACCTGATTGCGGTAGATCTGGAGAAACCCTCCATGGATACCTGCAATCGTGACTCCGTCGGCGTGGACGACCTTGACCGCCCCCGTTGACAGCGCCGCCATCGTTGGCTGGTGATCCGCAAGCACGCCGATGTCACCCTCGGTCGTGCGCGCAGTGACGAGTTCTGCCTCGCCGGACCACACCACCGCCTCGGGTGTGACAATGTCGACCTGGAACATGCGTGCCATCAGACCTTCGCCTCAAGCTCCTTGGCCTTCGCCATCGCTTCTTCGGCACCACCGACCATGTAGAACGCCTGTTCCGGCAGATGGTCGAGCTCGCCGTCGAGAAGCGCCTTGAACGATGCGATCGTCTCGTCACGCGGCGTGAACACACCGGGCTGGCCGGTGAACTGCTCGGCCACGAACATCGGCTGGGACAGGAAGTTCCTGATACGGCGAGCACGGTTGACAATCAACTTGTCCTCTTCAGAGAGCTCATCCATACCGAGGATCGCAATGATGTCCTGAAGGTCGTTGAACCTCTGCAACACCAACTGAACCCGGGTCGCAACGGTGTAGTGCTCGCTGCCGACGATCTGGGGGTCAAGGGCACGTGAACCCGAGTCGAGCGGATCAACAGCCGGGTAGATACCGAGGGCCGTCAGGGGCCTCGAAAGCACGGTCGTCGCATCGAGGTGGGCGAACGCCGTGTGGGGCGCGGGGTCGGTGATGTCGTCCGCAGGCACGTAGATCGCCTGGAGCGACGTGATCGACCGGCCACGAAGCGACGTGATGCGCTCCTGAAGGGCACCCATCTCGGACGACAGCGTTGGCTGATATCCCACAGCCGACGGCATACGACCCAACAGTGTCGACACCTCAGAGCCGGCCTGTGTGAATCGGAAAATGTTGTCAATGAACAGCAACACGTCCTGTTGCTGCACGTCACGGAAGTACTCGGCCATCGTGAGTGCCGAGAGTGCAACACGGAGACGCACACCGGGTGGCTCATCCATCTGACCGAACACGAGTGCGGCCTTGTCGATGACGCCGGATTCCTGCATCTCACGGAACAGGTCGTTGCCCTCACGGGTCCGCTCCCCCACTCCGGCAAACACCGACACACCACCGTGGTGGGTCGCAACCCGGTTGATCATCTCCTGGATGAGCACCGTCTTACCGACACCAGCACCACCGAACAGACCGATCTTTCCACCCTCGAGATAGGGAGAGACAAGGTCGATGACCTTGATCCCGGTCTCGAACATCTTCTTCTGCGGCTCGACATCCTCAAACGGAGGAGGCTCACGGTGGATCGGCCACCGCTCACCGTCGAAAACGAGATCAGGGGCGTCGAGTGCATCACCCCACGTATTGAAGATGTGTCCGAGCGTCTGGTCCCCGACGGGGACCGTGATCGGAACACCCGTGTTGCGAACTTCGGCACCACGCACGACACCGTCGGTCGGGGCGAGCGCGACCGCTCGGACCCTGTCGTTTCCAAGCTGCTGTGCGACCTCGCACTTGACGGTTGACTTTGTACCTTCGACTTCGATATCCACTTCGAGCGCAAAGTTGATCTCTGGCAATGCGTCCGTTGGGAACTCGACGTCGACCACCGGGCCCGCAACCTTGACGATGCGGCCCGAAGCGAGGGTTGTGACGCTCATGTGATGCTCTCCGTGTCGTTTCTCAACCGTGTGACAGCGCCTCGGCGCCGCCAACGATCTCACTGATTTCTGTCGTGATCTCTGCCTGACGTGCCTGGTTGGCCTCACGGGTCAACAGGCGGGTCAGTTCTTCTGCGTTCTCTGTTGCAGCCTTCATCGCCCTTCGGCGCGCTGCGTGCTCGGATGCTGATGCTTCGAGCAACATGCCGAACATCGTCCCTTCAAGGTATCGAGGGAGCAGCCTTCCGAGGATCTCCTCGGCGGACGGCTCGAATTCATAGCCGACGGCGACATCGACCGTCCCGTCGGCGGCCTCGGGCGGCTCGATGGGCAGCACGGGCCATTTCTCAGCCAGCTGGGTCAGCGCCGAGACATATTCCGTGGTGTAGGCCTCAACGGCGTCGACGCGTCCCGATGCGTACTCGTCGAGCACGATGTTCGCCAACGACCTCGCATCCGAATAGGTGGGGGTGTCGGTGACGGAAAGCCAATGGTGACTGATCTGGTATTTGCGGTATCGGAAATACCCGAGCGCCTTCGCCCCGACGGTGTACAACCGCACATTGCGACCCGCCGCCTGATGCGCCGCAACGGCATGCTCAGCAAGGCGGATCACTGACGAGTTGTAGCCGCCGGCAAGCCCACGATCCGATGTCACGACGAGGACACCCACATTGTGGATCTCGCGCTGCTCAAGCAACGGGTGCGACAGCGAACCCGTCGCCGCGCCGATGTTGCGGATCACATCGTTCATCTTCTCGGTGTACGGCTTGTTCTGGGCGACGCGTTGCTGCGCCTTGCCGATCCGCGCGGTTGCAATGAGTTCCATCGCCCGCGTGATCTTCATCGTCGATTCGACGCTCTTGATCCTCCGGCGGATCTGACGAACTTCGGCGGATGCCACGGTTCGCTACGCCTCCGAACCCGCGTCAGCGGAACCGAGGCTTCCCTTGTAGCCCTCAATGATCGAAATGAACTCATCCGTCGGCAGCTCACCGGTGTCGACGACAGCCGAAAGGACCGATCCGTAGCGTGAGCGTGCGAACTCACGGAGACCGGCCTCGAACGTGGGTACGTCGGCAGGATCGACGTCGTCCATGTAGCCCTCGGTCACAGCGAACAACACGAGCGACTGCTCCTCAACGGGAACCGGTTCGTACTGACCCTGCTTGAGCACCTCGACCACGCGACGTCCACGGTCGAGCTGTGCGAGCGATGTCGCATCCAACTCGGACCCGAACTCGGCGAATGCTTCGAGCTCACGGAACTGAGCAAGGTTCAAACGCAGTGGACCTGCGACCTTGCGCATCGCCTTGACCTGGGCTGCGCCACCGACCCTGGACACCGAGATACCTGCGTTGATCGCAGGTCGGATACCGGAGAAGAACAGATCCGTCTCAAGGAAGATCTGTCCATCGGTGATCGAAATCACGTTCGTCGGGATGTATGCCGAAACGTCGTTCGCCTTTGTCTCGATGATCGGAAGACCGGTCATCGAACCAGCGCCGAGCTCGTCTGAGAGCTTGGCGCAGCGCTCCAACAGTCTGCTGTGGAGGTAGAACACATCGCCCGGGTACGCCTCACGCCCCGGAGGACGACGCAGCAACAGCGAAATCTCACGGTAGGCAATGGCCTGCTTGGTGAGATCGTCAAAGATGACGAGGGCATGCTCGCCCTTGTACATCCAGTGCTGACCGATCGCCGAACCGGCATACGGGGCATACA
>QQUL01000163.1 GCA_008501565.1 Armatimonadota bacterium | reverse complement strand
GAGTGGCTTCCGGCCTCCTACTCCGTCTTCGGATTCGTGACGGACGGGTTCGAGACCCTTGAGACCATCGAGCAGATACCGCTCGGCATGAACCCGTCAGGCGTTGACCCATCGCCGTCCACACCTCTCGAGACGCTCTACATCGAATCAGTTGTCGTCATTCGGTAATCTCTCAGACATGGCAACGGACAAACGCGACAGGCAGCGGGCGAACCGTGAGTTGAAGAAGGAACAGCAGGCCAAGGCAAACCTCAAGAAGCAGCGCATGGACATCGTGAAGCGCTATGCGGGCTACACCGTCATTTTTGCCATTGCGCTCATTGCGCTCAAGGTCTTCTTCGGTTGAGCGGACTCACCGACCTTCACCTTCACTCCAATCGATCAGACGGGGCCGAATCGCCCACACGCCTTGTTGAGATGGCGGCCGAGGCCGGTGTGACGACGATGGCCCTGGTGGACCACGATGTCCTCGACGGTCTCGACGAAGCAAGGGGCGCTGCCGAATCCCACGAAATCCACTTCATTCCGGGCATCGAGCTTTCCGTAGAGCACAACGGAACGAAGATGCACATGCTCGTCTACTTCGTCGAGGACGAACCCGGTCCGCTCCAGGCGAAGTTGGCGTGGCTTCGTGAGGGACGGAACGAACGCAACAGCCAGATCGTCAAGAACCTCAATGACCTTGGGTTTGAGATCACGATCGACGATGTCTTGCGGTGGGCTGCCGGAAAGTCTGTCGGCCGCCCCCACATCGCAGATGCTCTCGTCGAGATCGGTGCAGTCAAAAGCCGCGATGAAGCGTTTGACGGTCTTCTCCAAGACGGCGGCCTCGTCTATCTCGACCGCAACCGGCTCTCTGCTTCCGAGGCGATCGCACTGTCCCGAGCCGGCGGTGGCGTCCCCGTCGTCGCCCATCCCAAAACGATTTCGGGCGGGGCTGCGGACTACGCGGCTTTGTTTGATGAATTGGTCGATGCCGGCCTTGGCGGAATCGAGGCACATCACGCGTCCCATTCCCCTGAGCTTCGCGAGCACCTCACAACAATGGCGCACCGTCTCGGCATTGCAGCGACCGGCGGATCGGACTTCCACGGCAACAAGAATCGCGACTTCCGTATCGGCGTCGGAACCGGGGATCTGCGGGTTCCCGACACTGCTGTTTCTGAACTTCTGGCTCAGCGTGAGTAGCCGAGGAATTGCGTGTTGCAGGAATCGTGCTAGCGTTTCGTCTCCAATGAGAAAGCAGATCACCCACGTCCATCATCATCACCACCCATCGGTGGTCGGTTGAACGTGGACGATTAGGTAGCAAGAACCACACGCCGACCCGCAAGGTCGGCGTTTTTTTGTTTCCAAAAGGACCCGGCTCAGCAGGTCAGCGGGAGAGGATCCCCGTTGATCACCAAGCCAAAACAACCTGACACCCTCCGCTTTGCCCTGCCCAAGGGTCGCACCGAGGCAGGCGTCCGAACACTCCTCGCCGACGCTGGCATCGCCCTGCGGTCCGGACCGCGGGGCTATCGACCGATTCCGTCCGTCCCCTGGCTTGAGCCAAAGCTCCTGAAGCCACAGAACATCGTCGAGATGCTCGCTGCGGGTTCTCGCGATGTCGGGTTCGCCGGTGCCGATTGGGTTGCAGAAAAGCAGGCCGACCTTGTCGAGCTTCTGGATACCGGACTTGATCCGGTCAGTGTGGTTGCCGCGGCACCACCAGACCTCCTCGTCGACGGCATTCTGCCGAATCGACGTCTCGTGATCGCAAGCGAGCTGACCCGGCTCACCGCGGCATGGGTGGCGGCCAAGAATCTCGATGCGGACATCATTCGCTCCTACGGCGCCACGGAGGTGTTTCCTCCAGAAGACGCCGATGTCATTGTCGACATCACGGCCACCGGGGAGACACTTGCGGCGAACCGGCTCGTGGTCGTCGACACCGTCTTGGAGTCATCGACCCGGCTGTATGCGAGTCGCGAAGCAATGGCCGACCCGTCCAAGAAGCAGAGCATTGAGGCCCTGGTTCTTGGAATCAACTCAGTGCTTGCGGCAAGAACGAGAGTGATGGTCGAACTCAATATCGCCGTCGACCTCTCCGATGGTCTGTTCCGGATCCTTCCCTCAATGCGAGAGCCGACGGTCGCGTCGCTCCACGGCGGAGAAGCGCTCGCCGTGAAGGCGGCCGTCCTCCGCGAGGACCTACCCGATCTGATCCCAACTCTCAAAGAAGTGGGAGCAACCGACATCGTCGTATCCCGATTGGAGCAGATCGTCCCATGACCAGATCCATCTCACTCTCACGAAGCACCGCGGAGGTCCAGATCACCGGCACCCTTGACCTGGACGGCACCGGGGTTGCAAGTATCTCCACCGGCCTTGGCTTCCTGGACCACATGCTGGGAGCGCTGACCCGGCACTCTGGTTTCGACCTGGAACTCAACGTTCAGGGCGACATCGGCGTCGACGATCACCACACCGTCGAGGACTGTGCGATCGTGATCGGCCGCGGCATCGATCAGCTACTTGGCGACCGAAGCGGTATCGACCGCTTTGGATCTGCCTTTGCACCACTCGACGAATCCCTCGCACGGGTGGTCGTCGATTGCTCCGGGCGGGGTTGGCCCGAGATCAGCTTGGCCCTCGTCCGCGACACGATCGGTGACGTCGCTGCCGAGAACCTCACGCACTTCTTCCGTTCTTTGGCGATCGAGGGACGGATGGCGCTCCACGTGGATGTTCTCCGCGGCGACAACGACCACCACAAGTCGGAGGCTGCGTTCAAAGCCACGGGCCTTGCGTTGAAGAAGGCCGTTGCCGTCAACAACGATCGGATACGCAGTACGAAAGAGGTCCTGGGATGAGCAACGACGTGATCGTGGTTCCCACGGGGACCGCCAACACTGCCTCGGTGCTCGCGGCCTTCGGTCGTCTGGGCGTGCGGGCACGGGTATCAACCGATCCGGATGAAATCGGCTCCGCTTCGGGTGTGGTGATGCCGGGCGTCGGCACGTTTGGTGCCGCCATCGGCGAGATCGACCGGATCGGTGTCCGACAAGCTCTCCTCGAAAGAATCGAAGCGGACAAGCCGACGATGGCGATCTGTGTCGGACTCCAGATGTTTGCCGAAACGAGTGAGGAAAGCCCTGGCGTTCGCGGCCTCGGTGTCGTGGCTTCTGACATGACACGGTTTCCATCGCTCGTCGCCGTACCGCAGCTTGGTTGGAACATGGTCGAGGGATCCGACTCTTCCCGGTTCGTCCGCTCTGGCTGGGCGTACTTCGCAAACTCGTACCGTTTGGCCACGGCTCCTGGCGGCTGGATACCAGCGATGGCAACCCACGGTGGTCCGTTCGTTGCCGCTATCGAGCGAGGCAACGTACTTGCCTGCCAGTTCCATCCGGAGCTGTCCGGTCCGTGGGGGCTTGCGGTCATCGACGCCTGGATCGACGCTACGAAGGGGACGCTCTGATGCTGGCCCCACGAGTCATTCCGTGTCTCGATGTCGACGGAGGAAGGGTCGTCAAGGGTGTCCAGTTCTCAGACCTTCGAGACGCGGGGGATCCGGTCGAGATCGCTGCCAGCTACGAGCAGCAGGGTGCAGATGAGATCGTCATTCTCGATGTATCGGCGACACCCGAGGGGAGGGGAAACGCCGTCGCGACAGTTGCTGCCGTGCGGGCGGTGCTCTCGATCCCGTTGACTGTTGGGGGTGGCGTCCGATCAATGGCAGATGCTGGCAGACTTCTCGATGCCGGCGCCGATCGCGTGGCAGCAAATACTGCCGCTGTCGAGCGTCCCGAACTCATCGAGGAGATCGCTGCCCAGTTCGGTACCCAATGCGCGGTGATCTCGATCGACGCGGGGCGGCGGAATGGCGGGTGGGAGGTACTCACGACAAGCGGTACCAGCCGGACAGGAATGGACGTCGGAGAGTGGGCCACCCGATGCGCCGGGCTTGGCGCTGGCGAGATCTTGCTGACAAGCTGGGATCGTGACGGAACCCGCAAGGGCTACGACACAGAGCTCTTGTCGTCGGTCTCCGATCTTGTGACGATCCCGATCATCGCATCGGGTGGGGCTGGACAGGCGATCGATCTCGTGGCGGCAATACATGCGGGGGCGTCGGCCGTGCTGGTTGCGTCGCTGCTCCATGACCGGGACCTGACGGTCGCTGATCTCAAGGCAACCATGACACAACACGGGATCGAGGTACGAACATGATTGTCCCATCGATCGACATCGTCGGAGGCCGGGCGGTTCAGCTCATCGGTGGCGAGACGCTCGCCGTCGATGCAGGAGATCCGGTGCCGCTCATGGAACGGTTCTCAATCGTGGGAGAGGTCGCCGTCATAGACATCGATGCTGCGAGGGGCGACGCCGACAATGCCGAGTTGATCGCTGAACTCTGCACCATCGGTCGTGTCC
>QQUL01000293.1 GCA_008501565.1 Armatimonadota bacterium | reverse complement strand
GCCACACCTTCTTCGACCCACGCGGATCGGAACGGGATTCGCGACGGGTCCCCCACCGTGAACGTGTAGCAATGCCACAGTTCGTGTGCAATCGTGGCCTCAAGCGCCGCTGATGCCACACCGTTGGCGTCGATCTGTTGTGATACGGGAATCCCCGCCTTGGTCACTTCATACAGGCACTTCGTGGGGACACCGATCCATGAACTCCCCGATCCGATCGGTGTCGCCCTCGCCACAGCCGTCCCATCCACAAGATCAGGTGCGATCCGGAGTTCCACAGGAATGCCGAGCGGCCGACCGACCTTGGCTGCAATGCGGCTCTCAATGGCATCGATGAGATTCACCATCGCAAGCTCATCGACACCGTCATCGGCCGCCATCAGCGCCGGCGCTGTGGCAACGATCGGTCCCCACCCGGCACCAGCGGCTTCGACCGGGTCTCCCTCGTAGCCTTCGATCGCGGCTCGCTGCTCGGGTGTCAGCTCGTCCCAGTGGGCACGAATCCAGCGACTCGGTCCCGTACCCGAACGCAACACAACCTCACCTTGCGCTGGCGTTTCAACGCCAGGAAGCGGGCCGATCGCCACGGCGTACGCCCCAAGCGCAACGTCAAGCGGCACATAGTCGCCTTCGATTTCCCCGAGCAGATCATCGAGCGTGCTCCCGGACACCGCCTCTGATCCCGAGCCAGACGAACACGCAGCAACAGCCAGGCCAATTGCGATCACAAGAAGACTCACGCGGCACATCGACACAGAGGTACGGGGCACCCTCATCGTGCAGGTCCAGCGGCATCCATACCAACCCCCGATTTCGCTCGACCGCCAATGCGCCCGAGATATGAACACAAGGCTACACAACCAGCCACAAGCCCACCAAACTCCCAGACGAGCTGTGCCTAGCCGGCGATCGATTGCGAGGCACTCGCAGACGCCGTTCCTGCCGGCGGTTGAAGACCCGACCGGTGCGATGAGTCAGACGGAGCTATCTCCCCATCGCATGGAACTCGGGGTTGGGCTCCAATTCGGCCAGATGGGCAATGCGGTTGGAGAACCCGAAGAATGCCGTGATCGAGCCGATGTCCCAGACATCATCATCGCTGAATCCGTGCTCGGCCAACGCCTTCCGGTCCGATTCGTCGATCTCTTCGGGATTGCGGGCCAGCTTGACAGCGAACGAGAGCATCGCTCGTTGCCGCTCCGTCACCGGTGCCGTGCGCCAGTTCGCCACGATGCGTTCCGAGATCGTGGGGTCCTTGGCCCGGATTCTCAGGATCGCCCCGTGTGCAACGATGCAGTAGACGCAGTCGTTGGCGGCACTGGTGGCCACCACGATCATCTCTCGCTCCATCTTGGACAGTCCCGAGTCTCGCTCCATCAAAGCGTCGTGATAGTCCATGAAGGCCCGAAGCTCGTCGGGACGGTGTCCCATAGCGAGGAACACATTGGGGATGAAGCCCGTTCGCTCAGCGATCGGCTCTATCCGTTGACGTAGATCGTCTGGCAGGTCGTCGAGGGTCACGACCGAATATCGGCTGATGTTCATGATTCATTCCACCTGTAGCTCATTTTGGTTAGTCGTCTGTCGCTCAATTGATACCAGCTTCGGCGGCGTCGGCAATGAGTTCGTCGAGGGCTGTGTCGGTGTCGATGCAGGTCGAGACGAGCCCCATCACCCGAGACACACCGAGTTCTGCGTACCGTCCGAGGAGGTCCACACGCGCTGGCCCTGCCTCGGTGAAGCGGGTTGCAAACACGTGGACCGAGATGCGAAGGTCAGCAGGGTCTCTGTCGATCTCTTCGCACCGTGATGCGATGACCGGGAGGGCGTCGGCCAGCTCATCGGGTGTCAGCCCGTCCAGGTTCAGCTCGTCAGCGTGGCGGGCCGCAAGTCGCCACGTCACTTCAGGACCGTTACCGCCCACCATGATCGGAACCCTTGGGCGCTGCAGGGGTTTTGGCACATTGATGGCGTCGCGCACGGATGCATGGTCGCCTTCGTAGGTCGTCGGTCCCGGCTCCATCATCTTTGCAATGATCTCCAACTGGTCACCGAGATTGGCCAGGCGGTCCCCGGTGCTTGGGAATCCATAGCCGTAGGCCTCCCACTCGTCACGTTTCCAACCGGCGCCGATGCCGAATTCCATCCGTCCTCCGGTCTGGACGTCCATGGTCGACACCATCTTTGCGGTCAGCGCAGGGTTGCGGAATCCAGCACAGATGACGACGTGCCCGAGGCGAACCCGCTTTGTGACCGAACCCAACGCTGCAAGCGTGGAGAACGACTCGAAGGTGATCTCCTGGGTCGGCTTCGGCACCGTGTGGAAATGGTCGTACGTCCAGATCGATTCGAAACCGAGAGCATCGGCCTGTTCGGCAACGCGCACGGTCCGGGTCCACGCCTCAGCCGGGTCCCATCCGTCGTACTCCCCGATCCATCCCTGCGGAACAATCACACCCAGACGCATCTGCGCTCCTCGATAGCTCCCCTCGACCTTACCCGCGCCGCCTTTTGTGGCGTCGGGGCTGCCTCGCAGCATGGTCCAATCTGCAACAATGGGAACAAGCAAGACAGGAGCACATGTGAAGATCGTCGTTGGGTTCATCGACAGCCCGGAGGGCGACGCCGCCATCGAACAGGCAATTGCGGAGGCCAAACTCCGCAATGCGAGCCTCGTCATCGTCAACTCCATGCTCGGAGGCGACCACGAGCAGCAGGAGGAATACATCGCAATGGACAAGCGGCTCGATCAGCTCACTGAACGTTTGGCCTCCGAGGGAATCGACCACACAGTCCACGGCTACGTTCGGGGGAAGAAACCCGTGACAGACATCGTGGCCGCCGTCAAGGAATACGATGCCGATCTCGTCGTCATCGGTATCCGGAAACGGTCTGCGACCGGGAAGATGCTCCTGGGTTCCAACGCTCTCGACATCCTCCACGACTCCCCCGTCCCCGTTCTCTGTGTCAAGGCGAAGTAGGCAAGGGCACGGCCCTCATCGGCCCTATGTGAAGAGCTAGGTTTGACCCCATGACAACCATCAAGAGACTCACCGATTCATGCGTACACGTCGTCACCGACACCTCGGCAACCCTGTTCGACCCGGGGTTCCACAGCTTCCTTTCGGGCGAGATCGATCTCGATTCGATCGGGGAGGTCACAACTGTGGCGATCACCCACGAACACGGCGACCACGTCCATCCCGACTTCGTACGCTGGCTGATCGACCGTGGCAAAGACGTGGCCGTTCTCTCAAACCAGGCGGTTGCCGATCTCCTCGCCCCGCACGACATAGAGGTCTCGACCGATACCCCGGACGGGTTCAGTGTTGAGGATGTCCTGCACGGGATGATCCCGAACGGCTCCCAGCCGCCCAACCGGGCGTTCACTGTCGACGGTGTGTTCACCCACCCGGGGGATAGCCGTGAGCCATCCAGCACTGCGCCCGTGCTCGCCCTTCCGATCATCGTCCCGTGGGACACCGCTATCGGCGCAGTTGAGTTTGCTCGGCGAGTCCGCCCCGCCCAGGTGGTCCCGATTCACGATTTCTACATGAGTGAAAGCGGGCGGTCCTGGACCCGCAGTCTGATCAAAGGCATCCTCGCCGATGACGGCATCGAGCTCCTCGATCTCGACTGGGGCGATACCGCCACCGTGTAGCGCCGTCCGGCCAGCAGGAGGCAGGCCGATGGAGAAGATCCTGCGCGTCTCAGAAACCACGTTGGCAACGCTTGCGACCTTGAACTGGGAGGAACTGGGAGCGCGATCACAGCCTTGCGGAGCTGGGCTGCGGGTCAGATGCGGGTGACTCGGTCGAGTTTGTAGATCACGCCGTGTCCCGGACGTTCGGAACGACAGGTGAGGTAGACGGGTTCGGGATCCCGATGGGATGTCACGTGCACCTCAAACGAGGCGTCCGGTCCCTGGAACACGACCTCGGCCCGATCACGGTTCCTCCGGTACGAGGTGATCGCCAGATCGTCGAATCCGCTCAGCTCCTCCGAGTTGCGAATGAAGTGCTCGGCAGCCTGTACCAGGCGGGGGCGGATGCTCCGACCACGGTGGTGGGCAAGGTCCAGCTGATGAGCTTCATAATCGGAAGCCAGCGATTCTGCGTCTTCGGGCTCAAGGCGACCGAAGTAGTCACCTCGGGGAAGGACCAGGAGGTTGCCGGCGAAGCGGTCTCCACCGATATGTGACGCCTCCCATGTCCACTCGGGCCGGATGGCCGACATTGCCTTGTAGAAGGGTCGGCCCTTATCAGCACAGCAGATGTCGTGACGGCCATGTGTGCACACGAGATAGATCGGATGATCCACCACGGTGCCAGCCCCGGTGTCGCCTTGAGCCAGTGCTTCCATGTCAACATCGAGGAGGTCGGATGGGTCGTCCATCGGTACCGAGACGAGTGACGGTGCC
>QQUL01000058.1 GCA_008501565.1 Armatimonadota bacterium | reverse complement strand
CTGCTACCAACCTTCGCCAAGCACAGGGCTGTCAGCAGGCGTGAGGCGAGAGTGTCGTGGTGGCTCGGCGCGGGGGCATTGCTTGCGATCCTTTCCGGACTATTTGTACCTCTGTGGATCGTTGGGATCGGCACCCTGATGGTGGTTGCGGCCGCAGTCACCATCGTTGTTGGCGTCGTAGCCAGGCTCGGCAAAGTGGGTTTCCGCGGCGGCCTTCCCTATCTCCAGGTCCTTGCCGGTGTGGCGTGGCTCGTTGCGTGGGGGATCGTGGATGCGTACGGATTGATTGCCGATGCCCCGCTCGGCCGATTCTCCCATTGGACTGCCGCCGCAGTTGTCGTAGGTGTCATGCAGATCATTGTCGGGTCCGTCGCATACCTGGTCCCAGTACTGGTCGGGCCGCCGATCGGTGCAAACCTGAAGCGAATGCAGAGTGCGCCATGGATTCCGCTGGTCCTCGCCAACCTTGGAGGTGTCGCGCTGGTGGCGGGGCTGTCAGAAGCCTCCCTTGTCCTCCTGGCGCTGTGGGCGATCGACGTCATCCGCAGACTCGCAACCCTGAGGAAGCCCCAGAGACCCGTCTAGTGCTTCTCGGGGGTGGCTCGACGCTCGACTGCGGCCCAGTCGTCATCGCTCAGGGTTCGTACAAGGGCGGGAAACAGGTCATATTCCTCGATGGCGATGTGACGATGGAGGTCGTCGAGGAATGACTCGATCTCAGACCAGCTCAGCGCACTTGGGTCGGCGAGGATCTCAGCAAATCTTTTGTGGTCGTCCTCAAGGTCGTCGACCCAGTAGTTCTGCGATATGCCGACCGCCCGCGCCTGGGTGAAGACACCGGCCTCCTCACCCAGCACATGCGGCTCAACTGCGCGACGGAGCTTTTCGAGCAACTCCACGGGAGTGATGTCTTTGCCCGCCGACGCCAACACATCTTCAGCGATCTCCTGGATGGTGTCGTGTTCTGCGCCGAGGCGAGCGATCTCAGGGATGCGTCGGCAGCCACAGAATTCGCACATCACTTGCCTCCGAGAATCGGATGCCGCGGGGACATCACAATCCTCCGAGGACACCTGTGATGTTTGAGCCGTCGGACGCAATGCGTGACGGATCCCATGGCGGATCCCACACGACGTTGACCCATGCGTTCATCAGCGGAAACTCGTTCTGTAGGGCGGCTGTCGCTTCTGCTGGCAGCGAGTCAGAGACCGGGCAGCCTGGCGTGGTCATTGTCATGTCGACCTCGACCGAACCGTCGACAACCCGCACGTCATAGATCAGGCCGAGTGTCACGATGTCGATGGCAAGTTCGGGATCCCACACGGTGCGGAGGGCCTGGTAGGCCCGCTCCACGATGAGATCGGTGCTAGGTGCTTCTTCCATTAGTGCTCGTGCTCCCCGTGTCCCATGTGCTGATGAATGGCAACGATATCTTCGAGGGTGAGTGCTTCGTCCAGCAGGGGAAGCAGCACATCCTCTTCTTCTGCAAAGTGAAGCCCCACGATGGCGGAGAGCCCACTGAGTTGGTGGGCCAGATCCCATCTGTGGGCACCGTCGTCCCAACTCGCAAGCGATTGCTCAACCGAGGCAGCGAACGCGTCGACGCGGGAGGCAATCTCGTCGTGGTCGGCCCGCATCGTCGCTGTTGCTGCTGTTGATCCGGCTATCCGATCGATGATCGGATAGAGATGCTCATCTTCAGCAACCGCATGCGGAATCAGGTGGCCACTGAGGAATTTCACGTATCGAGGGAGTCGGGAGGCAGCGGTCTCTTCGTCCCACGTGGGTAGGTCAACTGCAGCCATCTCCAGATGTTCAAGATGAGGCAGGAGTTCGCGGTGTTCTGCTCGGATCGGTTCAGTTGGCAGGGCTTCGGCCGGTGTCATCATGAGGATCCTTTCGTCAGTATGGATGTCGAACCTGGTTGCTGCCGTGTCGGATTGGCTGTCGGGTTGGCTGGTACCGCGGACCTCGCTCCGACAATGAAGTTGGTTGTGACTGTGATGGCCGTGATCACGATCAGGACGCCGGATATCGCAATCGGTGCCGATGCGTCGAAGAGGGTCCCCACGACGACACCGGCGAATGCTGCGACGGAACCGATCAGGACACCCCACGCGATCCTCTTGTTGTACAGATCACCAAACAGCAAAGGTCTTCCGGACTTGTGGTGGTTTACCCCCCGTGCACGGAGCATTGAATAGGTGATGAACGGCACGATCTTGTGTGAGTGCCCAATCACCGCAAGACCAAGCCACGATGCGAGGGCCGCAACCTCGGCGGTGACGATGCGAATGCGGAGGGACGTATCGACACCACCGAGTGCGGCAATAGCACCGAGAACCATGCCGGCCAAGAGAAACGAGGCCGAGACGAACAGGAAGGCGTGGAGGAGCTCCAGCTTTCTGCGACGGTGCCGAACTGAGGAAGCAAGGGAAAAGAGGTGAGCCACGAGACCCACAACGATGAATACCGCACCGAACCATGTGACGACTGCATTCGCGTACAGCAGTCCAAGGGCGAAAGGCAGGACCCCCACTGCGAGGCCGCCAACGGCGATTGCACCCGAACGGCTCGAGGGGCGATGGGACAGCAGGAACATCGGCCACAGCTTTTCGGAGACTGAGATGTAGGTCAGACCGAGCCAGCCAAGTATTCCGAGGTGGGCGTGGGCGAGAATCTTGGCCGGAAGGAGAGGAAACCACGCTTCTTGTCGGTTGAAGGCGTACACAATTCCAAAGGACACCGTGATCAGGAGGTAGAGGACCGATAGGCGCAACCCGACGACCGGAACGCCACCGCTTCGTGACATGAGGGGGCCCGAGAGGTTCCATGCGCCGAGAGTGACAGTGGTGACTCCGATCACGGCCCCTGTCGCGACCAACCACTCAGGACCGTGAGCAAACCCGAGCGGCAGAGTCCATCCCGTCACGATCATGCCGACCATCGTCCAGGCAGCGATGTGAACCGATCGCAAGGGACGTTGGCCAACCACTGGTCCGAATTGGTGGAGGGCGCCAAGAACCGCCGTGGTGAGGAACGCGAGCATCACCATGTGGGCAGTCGTCACCGTGGCGCTGTGAAACGGCGAGATGACCCACTTGTCGGCACCGAACCACATCGAAAAGCCGACGCCCATGAATCCGACCCCGGCGGCGAACATGAATCCAAGCGGAATCCACTGGGGTGGGACGACCGCTGTCGTACTACCAGGCATTGCGGCCAGTGGAATGCTGGGTTGCGTCATTTCTCGCCCGTCAGCTCGCCTTTTGATTAAATCTAGTATACACTAGAAATATATTCACGAGGGAAAAGGAGCCCACCGTGCCATCAGCGACAATTGATGTGAGACCTATTGAGCCCAAGGATAAGCATGTCAAGATCTTCGAGTTGCTCGGCAAGCTCGCTGCCGGCGATAAGTTGACCCTCGTCAACGATCATGATCCGATTCCGCTCAAGTATCAGATTGAGGCCGAGTACCCCGATCAGTACACGTTCAACTACGTCGAGAGCGGACCGGTTGATTGGATCGTGGACATCACGTGCCGAGCCCACATCATCGATGCTCGCCCCGCGATCGCGGCTGGCGGAGAGCCATTCGGTGACATCATGGCCGCAGCCGGAAACGTCAAGGACGGCGAGGTCCTGGTCGTGTACGCACCGTTTGAGCCCGTTCCCCTCGAAGGCGTTCTCGGGGAACACGGCTTCACGCATCGTGCGGACGAATTGGCACCAAACAACTGGCGAACGATCTTCAGCAAGTAGAGGACCGCGTTCGCAGAGGAAACCCATGGCGATACAGCAACAGGCGAGAGCGCTCGGCGATCCCACGCGCCATGGCATCTTCCGACATATCGCGGATGCCGATGCCCCGGTAACGGTGGCCGAGTTGACCGACGCGTTCGGGTTGAATCACAACGCCATCCGTCAGCACCTGGCCAAGCTCGTCGAGGTCGGACTCGTCGTGGAGTCAACAGCCAAGGCGGATGGCCGTGGCCGTCCGAGGCTCCTCTACGTGGTCGACCCCGGGGCCGAGTCGCGGTGGGGTGTTGACGGACCGTACCAGCGCCTTGCGTTGTTGCTGCTCGAGATGATCTCCACCGGAGAGGATGCAATCGAGGTGGGAAGGCGTGCAGGCGGGCGGATCGAAATCGATACGTCGGACGCATCCGAAACGCCGGTGGTCCGCCTGATGAACGCAATTGCTCGCGGCGGATTCGAACCAGTGTCCGTCGAGAAGGGCGACACGCTTGAGATTGTTCTTGGGGCATGCCCATTCGCTGACGCCGCAACGGCAGACGCTGCGACGATCTGCGCACTTCACCTCGGGATGACTCAGGGTGTGGCGGATCGGCCCGATGGGGTCTCAATCCTGGGGCTCAATCCCCATGAGACTCACGGGGCTGGCTGTGAGCTGGCGGTTCAG